>DASPQN010000108.1:0-18784 GCA_035624925.1 Thermoplasmata archaeon | reverse complement strand
TCTTCGTCCTCGCGGTGCGGCTGTTCAAGTGGCGGGACGAATGAGCGACGACCCCGTCCGGCCGGGGGTCGACCCCGGGGCGTTCCGGGCGGCGGTGAGCCGATGGGCGACCGGGGTCTGCGTCGTGACGGCCCGGGACGGGACGTTCGATGCGGGGCTGACCGTGAACGCCCTGCTCTCGGTCGCCCTCGATCCGCCGACCCTCCTCGTGAGCCTCCAGCACGACGTCGACACGCTGCCCGTGCTACGCAAGAGCGGGACGTTCGGGGTCAGCGTCCTGGCCGCCGACCAGCGGACGCTCAGCGAGCGGTTCGCCCGGCCCGTCCCCTCGGCCGAGAAGTTCCGGGGCCTCGCCGTCCACCGGGGCGTGACCGGGGCGGCCCTGCTCGACGGGGCGCTCGCCGGGTTCGAGTGCCGCGTCGTCTCGACGACGCCGGCGTTCGACCACGTCCTGGTCGTCGGCGAGGTCGTACGGATCGAGGAGGGCCGCGAGGCCGCCCCGCTCGTCTTCTTCCGCGCGGCGTACGCCGAGGCGGACGCGGACGGCCGCCTTCGGCTCGGCCATCGAGCCCCGTGAGCCCGGGCACGCCCCAGGGCCCGGGACGGCGCGACGGTCGACGGGCGCCGCCGCTTTAACCCGGGTCGCGTCGTAAGGAGGCCGATGCCCGAGCCTCACGCCCCGGCCCGCGTGGCGATCCTCGGCAGCGGCCCGGCCGGATTGACCGCCGCGCTCTACGCGGCGCGCGCGGAGCTGGCCCCGCTCGTCATCGCCGGGGTGCCGTCCGGCGGCCAGCTCCTGATCACGACCGAGGTCGAGAACTTTCCCGGGTTCCCCGAACCGGTGATGGGGCCCGAGCTGGTCGAGCGGATGCGCCGGCAGGCGCTGCGGTTCGGGGCCGAGGTCGTCGACGATAACGTCACCGCCGTCGACTTCCGTCGAACGCCGTTCGAGCTCCAGACCGGTACCCACGGCCGGTATCGCGCCGAGGCGGTGATCGTCGCCACCGGAGCGACCGCGCGCTGGCTCGACCTGCCGTCGGAGCGGCGGCTGGTCGGCCACGGCGTCAGCGCCTGCGCGACGTGCGATGGGTTCTTCTTCAAGGGCCGCGACCTGGTCGTGGTCGGCGGTGGCGACACCGCGATGGAGGAGGCGCTCTTCCTGACGCGGTTCGCGCGATCGGTCCTCGTCGTCCATCGACGGGACCGGCTCCGGGCGAGCCCGATCATGCAGGAGCGGGCACGCCGCCACCCGAAGATCGCCTTTCGCTTCCATGCGGAGGTCGCGGAGGTCCTCGGCGAGGGCACCGTCACGGCCGTGAAGCTCCGGGACGCCCGCACCGGGGCGACCGAGGAGGTCGCGGCCGGGGGGCTGTTCGTCGCGATCGGCCACGTCCCCGCGACCGAGCTGTTCCGCGGCGTCCTCGACCTCGACCCGAAGGGGTACGTCCGGGTCCACGACGGGACGCGGACGAACGTCGACGGGGTCTTCGCCGCCGGGGACGTCGCCGACCCTCGCTACCGCCAGGCGGTCACGGCGGCCGGCGACGGCTGCAGGGCCGCGATCGACGCGGAGCGGTGGCTCGAGGAGCGGGCGGTCCGGACCGCGGCGTCCCCCGCTCCCCGGTAGCCTTTAAGAGGGTCGGCCCCGCTGCTTTCGCGAGGTTCGGCGGGTGCCGAGCAAGAAGAGCCTGCATATCGAGTCGAGCGGCCAGCTGTGCATCTACTGCGGCGCCTGCGTCGGGATCTGCCCGCTCAACTGCATCTACCTGGACGAGACCCGCATCACGTTCGACGAGAAGGTCTGCACCCGCTGCGAGGTCTGCGTCAAGGCCTGCCCGGTCGGGGCGATCGAGATCGGCTGAGGGCCGAACGAAGGGAGCATCCATGGCGGAGGACCTGACGACCGACGTCCTCGTCATCGGCGGCGGCCCGGCCGGCAGCATGACCGCGAAGTGGGCCGCGAAGCACGGGGCGAAGGTCCTCCTCCTCGAGAAGCGCCAGGAGATCGGCAGCCCGGTCCGCTGCGGCGAGGGGATGAGCAAGGACTGGCTGCCCGAGGTCGGGATCCGACCCGGTCGCTGGATCAACCTCGAGGTCGAGGGCGCCCGGATCTTCTCCCCGAGCGAGAAGGTCTTCGAGATCAACGAGAAGCACGCCGGCAACGAGGTCGGCTACGTCGTCGAGCGCGACGAGTTCGATAAGCAGCTCGCGATCGACGCGGCGAACGCCGGCGTGGAGATCCGCCTGAAGACCGCGGCCGTCTCGATGCTCCGCGAGGGGGGCCGGATCGTCGGCGCGAAGGTGAAGCAGTTCGGGGAGACGTTCGACGTCCGGGCCGGCGTGACGGTCGGCGCGGACGGGTTCGAGAGCCAGGTCGGCCGGTGGGCCGGCATCTCGACGAACATCGCGATGCGGGACATGGACACGTGCCTGCAGTACCGGATGACCAACGTCGACTGCGACGTCCGCTACTGCGACTTCTACCTCGGCAAGGTCGCCCCCGGCGGGTACGTCTGGGTCTTCCCGAAGGGCGACGGGCTCGCGAACGTCGGGATCGGGGTGCAGGTCAGCCAGGTGAAGAACATGGCCGACGCGCGCACCTACCTCGACCGTTGGATCGACCACCACCCGGCGTACGCGAAGGGCAAGAAGATCGACATGGTCGGCGGCGGCGTCTCGATCTCCGCCCCGCTCAAGCAGACGGTGACCGACGGGCTGATGCTCGTCGGCGACGCCGCCCGGATGATCGACCCGCTCACCGGCGGGGGGATCGCGAACGGCTGCATCGCGGGCAAGATCTGCGGGACGGTCGCCGCGGAAGCGGTGGCCGCCGGGGACGTCTCCAAGGAGTTCCTCCAGCGCTACGAGAAGGGCTGGCGGGCCCGCCTGGAGGAGAAGCTCTACCGGAACTGGCTCGCCAAGGAGAAGCTGGTGACCCTGAGCGACGAGACGTTCGACAAGATCATCGACGTCCTCGCGGGGGTCCGGCTCGAGAAGCTCAACGTCCACAACATCCTCAAGGCGGTCCACACGAAGTACCCTGAGGTGACGAAGGAGTTCGAGGCGTTCCTCTGAACGCCCAGGGACGACGATGCCGGGTGCGCCGAACCGACCTCCGGAGGTCGCGCCCGCGCCGGCCCCTCCACCGGCCCAGGACCCTCCTCAGGTGAAGCTGCTGCGGCGGCTCGTCCCGTCGCACGTCGCCCTCCTCCAGGAGACGTGGAAAGGGGCCGTCCCGCCCGAGGTCGTCGCCCCGTTCGACAAGGCCGACGCGGCGTTCCGCGCGTCCGACTTCGCCGGGGCGGCGAGCGCGCTCGACCAGTTGAGCATCCGGTTCGCCGAGCCGCGCTGGCCGACGCTCGCCGAGCCGTTCCGTCGCCTGCGGGTCCCGATCCCCGCGCCGGTCCCGCCCCACTGGGACCCGGACCACGGGCTCGCGGCCGCCGAGAAGGAGCTCCGACAGGCGCGCCGATCCGCCGAGGAGCAGCTGGTGCTCGCCGAGGCGAGCGTCGCGTGGGCCTCGGCCCACGGCGTTCGGACGGAGGGGCTTCCCGACGCGCTCGCGTCGGCGAAGGCGTCGCTCGCCACCCCGGGGGTCCCGTCCGGGTTCTATCCTGCGGTCGACCGGATCTGGCAGGAGCTCCGGGACCGGCTCCCGCCCCCGCCGCGCGGCGGACGGCCCGTCCCTGCCGCCGCTTCCGCGGACGGGGGCTAGGCCCGCCGGTCGCTCGCCGACAACCTAACGAACCCTCTCGCGTCCGCTGCGGCGATGCCGCCGCCCCGGTTCGGAACGTTCTCGATCGTCGCCCACGAGCGCGCGACCGGCACGTGGGGGGTCGCCGTCCAGTCGAAGTTCATCGCCGTCGGGGCGGTCGTCCCGTTCGCCGCCGCCGGCGTGGGAGCGATCGCGACGCAGGCCCTCGCGAACGTCTCGTTCGGTCCGGAAGGACTCGCCCGGCTGCGCCGCGGAGCGAGCGCGGAGGCGACGGTCCGCGAGCTCACCGCGGCCGACCCCGAGCGCGACCACCGACAGCTCGGCGTGGTCGACGCGAAGGGCGGCGCCGCCGCGTTCACCGGCACGAAGTGCATGGACTGGGCGGGCCACGAGGTCGGGGACGGGTTCACCTGCCAGGGGAACATCCTCTTCGGCCCGGCGGTCGTTCGCGCCATGGCGCGCTCGTACGAGTCGACCCCGGGAGACCTGGTCGACCGGCTCCTCGCCGCCCTCGCCGCCGGACAGCGCGAGGGGGGCGACCGGCGCGGGATGCAATCGGCCGCGCTCCTCGTCGTGCGCCACGGGGCAGGGTACGGTGGCTCCGACCGCTGGATCGACGTCCGGGTCGACGACCACCCGAGCCCGATCGAGGAGCTCGTCCGGGTCTTCCGCCTCTACGACCTGACGATGCTCTCCCGCGAGGACCCGTCGACCTTGCTCCGGATCGAGGGGGAGGTGGCGACCGGCCTGCAGCACGACCTCGCGGTGCTCGGCTTCTACACCGGCCGGCTCACCGGCGCCTGGGACGACGCGAGCCGGGCCGCGTTCACCCGGTTCCTCGGCGAGCACAACTTCGAGAACAAGCAGCGGGACGACGGCACCGTCTGGCCGTCGATCCTCCGCTACCTCAAGGAGCGCGCGGCGGCGGAAACGGCGCGCCGGACCCGGACGGCCCCGATCGTCCCCGGGGCGCTCGACCGTGGCCCGGCAGCCGCGCCTCCAGGAGCCGGCCCATCGTCGACGGAGAAGCGCCACCGACCCGGGTCCGGCTGACCGTCCGGCTCCGGGCGGCGTGCGACCGACCGGCGGTCGCGCGCGCGCTGCGGGACGCCGTCCTGGCCGACACGCCCCCGTTCGTCCGGCTCGAGGTAAGGGGTTCCACGCTCGAGGTCGCCCTCGAGGCCGATTCGGCCTCGAGCGCCCGAGCGACGCTCGACGACCTGCTCGCCTGCCTGCGGGCGGCGGAGCGGCTCAGTCCGCCGGCGGGCGGTCCAGCGCCCGGGCGAGCGGTTCGACGAGCTCCGGCACGACCGCGTCGACCGTCCCGACGATCCCGACGTCGGCCTGCCGGAACACGGGAGCGCCGGCGTCCTGGTTGACCGCGACGATCGCCCCGGCCCGGGCCCAGCCGACCATGTGGTTCTCCGCCCCGCGCACCGCCAGGAGGACCGCGAGGCGCGGGGCGTAGGCGCGCCCGGTCAGGCCGACCTGGGACCGGACCGGCATCCACCCGGCGTCGACGACCCGGCGCGTCGCCGTCAGGGCCGCCCCCCAGCGGCGGACGGCCGGCAGGAGCCGCGCGATCCCCTCCGGTCCGCCGATCCCCGCCCCGACCGCGACGACGACGTCCGCGCCGTCCGCCGCCGGCGTCGCCGTGGGCTCGAGGTGTTCTGCGCGCCGACGCACCCGGCCCCGGGGGGCCGGAGGCGCGAGCGACGTCCAGGCGACCGGGTCACGGGACCGCCCGTCCGCGGAGGGGGCCGACAGGCCCGGAAGCACGGTCGCCACGACGGGCGTCGAGCGACAGCGGACCGCGGCGAGCGTCGCGCCGCCGAACGACGGCTTGGACCACTCGAGCCCTCCCTCGGGGACGGCCCGCACGTCGATCGCGTCCGCCACGGCGCCGAGGCTTCGCCCCGCCGCGAGCTGGCCGGCGACCTCCCGGCCGAACGGTCCGTCGAGGCAGACGACGGCGGAGGCCCTCGGCCGGTGGTCGAGGAGCGACGACAGCCCCCGCGCGACGTCCGCGGAATCGCAGGGGCGGCCGTCCGTCGCCAGCAGGTAGCCTGCCAGCGCTCCCGCGGCCTCGAGCCGGCGCCTCGACGCCTCGTCGGGCACCGGGCCGTAGGCGGCGACCGTGACCATCTGAGCCGGGAGCGCGCGACGCAGCTGGGTGACGACCCCGAGGCTCTCGGGGTCGACCTCGCCGAGCGGCCCCGTGCACAGCACGATGACCTCCCGGTGGGGGTCCAGCTCCGGTGGCCAGGGAAGCGGCGGAGGCGCCGAGCTGGGGCGGCGGAGGAGGGGCCCCAGGGCGGCCAGGGCGGCCCCGACCCGGTCCGCCACGGTGCCGGACCCGAACACCTGCCCGTGCCGCGTGGGGGCCGCGGGCCAGACCTCCTCCACCGTCGTGGGCGAGCCGAACGACCCGACCTCCGTCGTCGGGACCCCGAGGGACGCGGCCCCGACCGCCTCCACGCCGGCCGCGCCGACGCGGGCGTACGCGTCCGGCTCGACCGGTAGAGGCTTGGCGATCTTCTCCCCCACGGTGATGACCGCCGGGGGGTCGACCTCGACCGTCGCCCACCCGTCGGCGGTGTCGACGTCGACCTCCACCGGGCCCGGCGCCGGCCGCCGTCGTACCGCTCTTGCGGAGGAGACCACGGGGACCCCGAGCCGTGCGGCGACCTCGGGGCCGACCAGGCCGGTGTCGCCGTCGGTCGAGCGCGCCCCGGCGAGGACCAATCCCGGCCGCAACGGTCGCAGCGCCGCCGCGAGGAGCAGGGAGGTCGCGAGGACGTCCGAGCCGGCGAACGCCTCATCGCAGAGGTGGACCGCACGGTCAGCGCCGACGGCCCGCGCCTCCCGAAGTACGGGTCCCGCTGCGCCGGGCCCCAAGGACACGACCGTGACGGTCTCTCCCGGCCGCCTCAGCTCGAGGGCGACCCGGAGCGCGCGCTGGTCGAACGGGTTCAGGACGAGCTCGGCGCCCTCGCGGGCGAGGGTGAGCAGCGTTGGCTCGTACCGGACGGTCTCGGACCGAGGGACCGCCTTGAGGAGTACCGCGAGCTCCACGGACCGGCCCGGGCTCTGGACCGCGGGCCGATATAGGGACCTCTACGGTCCTGGCCGGGATGGATCGGCCTGGCGCCTCGGCTCCGGGCGGCGGGACGGCGGTCGCCCGCTACGCGATCGCCGTCGCGGGCTTGGTTGCGGCGATCTCGAGCCAGTACGTCGTCCCCGAGGCCTGGCCCGCGAGCCGGCTCGTCTACGGTTCCCTGGCGGGCGACACCGTGATCGTCTACGGGCTGCCGATCCTCGCGTTCTCCCTCCTCGTGGGGGCAGGGCCGCTCCGCCGGTGGGGAGCGAACCCCGGACGCGCCACCGTGGTGGGGCTCGGATGGTACGGGGTGGCGAGCCTCCTCGCGCTGGTGGTCACCGTCGCGCTGGCCGTGGTCTACGAGGCCGTCGACCCCGCCGCGCTGAAGCTTCTCGAGCGGCCGAACCCGGCCCTCCAAGCCGCGGCGGGGGACCCGTGGTTCTTCGTCGGCTTCTCGTTCGTCGTCGGAGCGTTCGAGGAGACGATCTTCCGCGGATGGGTCTTCGGCTTCTGGACCGACCGCGGGGCGCCGTGGCTCACGCCGGCCGTCCTCTCGAGCGCGCTCTTCGCCGGCGTCCACATCTACTACGGGACGACGTACGGGGTCGCGGCGCCGCTGATCTTCCCGACGCTGTTCCTGCTCGGGTTCGCGTTCGCGGCCACGTACCGTTGGTCCGGGGGTAACCTGGTCGTGCCCGCCGTCCTCCACGGGGCGACCGACGCCGCCGCCTACCTGACGCTCGTCTCCCCTGGAGGCGGCGCGGCCGTTCGGTGGTCCCTGATCCTGGGAGGGACCGCCGTGGGGTTGGCCTACTACCTCACGCGGCGGGCGCGGGCCGACGCGGGGCGGGTCCCGCCCTGGGGCGTGTAGGGGACGCCCCCGGTCCGACAGGGTCATTTGTGCCGCCCCGTACCCGCCGCGGATGACCCCGACGGACGACGAGCTGCGGACGATCCTCACGACCAGCCGGACGGTCGCGGTCGTCGGGCTCTCCGAGAAGCCGGACCGGGACTCCAACGAGGTCGCGCGGTACCTCCGGTCGCAGGGCTATCGGATCGTCCCGGTGAACCCGGCGGTGCCGGAGGTCCTGGGGGAGCGCGCGTACCCGTCGCTCACCGCGATCCCGGCCGACGTCCGGGTCGACCTCGCCGTGATCTTCCGCCGCAGCGACGCGGTACCTCCGATCGTCGACGAAGCGATCGCCCGGCGGGTCCCTGCGGTCTGGATGCAGCTTGGCGTCGAGAACGCGGCCGCCGCGACGAAGGCGAGGACCCACGGTCTCGCCGTGGTCGAGAACGCGTGTACGATGGCGACGCACCGGCGCCTCCACCTCCCGCCGGTCGGCCCGGGTCCATGACGGCCGCCACGACGGTCGGTCCGCCCGGCACCGCTCCGGCCACCGGGCCCGCCGCCTCCAAGCCCCGCGGGCCGCCGATCGACGATCGCGGGACCGTCCGACACGACGAGGTCCGCGCGATCCGGTGGACCGTGCACGGCTTCGCCAAGGTCGCCGGCGACGTCGATGTCGGGTCGACCGACCTCGACGGCACGGTGGTCGTCGGAGGTTCCGTGCTCGCGGAGGAGCTCTCGCTCCGGGGGGGCCTCGAGGCGCGGGGCCCGCTCACGGTCTACGGTGCGCTCCGCTCCCACGGTTCGCTCGGCGCCGGCGCCACGGTCCGCGCCCGCGAAGCGAGGCTCGACGGGACGGTCCGGCTCGCGGGAGATCTCGTGGTCGAGACCGCGCTCCGCGTCCGCGGGGACCTTCGTGCGCCCTCCCTGACGTGCGGCGAGCTCGACCTGAGGGGAACGGCAGCGATCCCCGGGACGGTCGCCGCGACCTCGCTCGACGCGCACCTGGTCGCGGACTCGTCGTTCGGGCTGATCCGGTGTCGGCGGCTGCGCCTCCGCGGCCCGGTCCCGAGCGTCGTCCGGCGGGTCCTCGGGCCCGAGGTCACCGTCCGGGTCGAACGGATCGAGGCCGAGACCGCGTTCGTGGAGTCCGCCCGGGTCGGGTTCGTCCGCGCCAAGGAAGTGGTCCTCGGACGGAACGCGCACGTCCGCGACGTCGAAGGGCGGGTCGTCCGGGCGCACGCCAGCAGCCGGCTCGGGCCGGAGTCCTGGACCCCGCCGCCGTTCGGGCTGAGCCGCTAGCGGTCGGGCGCACCTTTAATCCCGACGCCACGTCGCCGGCGACGATGCCAGAGGACGGGGAGGTCCCGACGTCGTTCTCGGCCGCGGAGGTCGAGCGGAGGGTCCTCGAGTACTGGCGACGGGCCGGCGTGCCCGCGAGGTCGCTCCAGGGTCCCCCGGACGGGCCGGTCTTCTGGTTCACGGAGGGACCCCCGACCGCCAACGGGCCCCCGCACCTGGGCCACCTGATCGCGCGCGTCCTCAAGGACGTCCAGCTCCGCTACCGCCGGCAGCGGGGCTACCGGATCGTGAGCACGAAGGCCGGCTGGGACTGCCACGGACTCCCGGTCGAGATCGAGATCGAGAAGCGCCACGGGCTGCGCTCGCGCCACGACATCGAGGCGTTCGGCGTCGAGAAGTTCTGCGAAGCGTGCCGGGCGGACACGCTGCGCGTGGCCTCCGTCTGGGAGGCGATGAGCGAGCGCCTAGGCTACTGGCTCGACTACACGCATCCTTACCGGACCATGGACGCGGCGTACATCGAGAGCGTCTGGTGGTCGCTCCGGCGGCTGTTCGACCACGGGCTCCTCGAGAAGGGCCACTACGTCCTACCGTACTGTCCGCGGTGCGAGACGACGCTGAGCTCGCACGAGGTCGCCCAAGGCTATCGGGACGCCTCCGACCCGTCGGTCACCGTACGGTTCCCGCTCGTGCCGACGACGGGCGCCGAGCGCGCGCTCCTCGTCTGGACGACGACCCCCTGGACGCTCCCGGCGAACCTCTTGGTCGCCGTCCGCGCCGACCTCGACTACGCCGTCGTCCGCCTAGACGACGGCACCGAGGCGGTCGTCGCGGAGGCGGCGAGGTCGCGCTTCACCCGGGAGGACGACGTGGTCGTGCAGCGGCTGCGGGGGAGCGACCTGGTCGGCCTCGCCTACCGCCCGCCGTTCGACGCGGGCGGACCGGGGCCGGGCCGTTACAAGATCGTCGCCGACGATTTCGTCACCGTCGACGAGGGGACGGGGATCGTCCACATCGCGCCGAGCTTCGGGCCGGACGACTACCGCGTCGGTCTTCGCGAGCAGGTCGGGGTCTTCGACCCCCTGGACGACCGGGGCCGCTTCACCGACGAGGTCCCGCTCGTCGCCGGCAAGGCGTTCAAGGCGGCCGATGTCGTGCTCCTGGACGACCTCAAGCGTCGCGGCCTCCTCTACCGTCTGGAGACGGTCCGCCACACGTACCCGTTCTGCTGGCGGTGCGACTCGGCCCTTCTCTACCGCGCGATCGACTCCTGGTTCGTCCGGACCTCCCGGGTCACGTCCCGCCTGGTCGAGCACAACCGCTCGGTCACGTGGATCCCGTCGCACCTGCGCGACGGGAGGTTCGGCAACTTCCTCACGGAGGCGAAGGACTGGGCGCTCTCGCGCCGTCGCTACTGGGGGACCCCGCTGCCGATCTGGGTCTGTCCGGACGGCCACGCGACGTGCGTGGGCAGCTTCGCGGAGCTCGCCGAGCGCACCGACGCCCGTCTCGATGCGACGTTCGACCCCCATCGCGTCACGGTCGACCGCCTGCGGTTGGCGTGCAGGACCTGCGCGAAGCCGGCGGTCCGCGAGCCGTACACGATCGACGCGTGGTACGACGCAGGGTCCGCGCCGTTCGCCCAGTTCCACTACCCGTTCGAGCCGGGCCCGTTCGACCCGACGCGGCCGCTCGACTTCATCGCCGAGGGGCTCGACCAGACCCGAGGGTGGTTCTACACCCTCCTGGTGCTCGCCGTGACGCTGTTCGACCGGCCGGCGTATCGCTCGTGCCTCGTCAGCGGCCTCGTCCTCGACGACGAGGGCCGTAAGATGTCGAAGTCGAAGGGGAACGCCATCGACCCGGGCCGGTTCCTCGAGGAGGTCGGGGCCGACGCGGCGCGGTGGGGGTTCCTGTCGATCGACTTCACCGAGGGGATCCGGGTCGTCCCGGCGGAGGTCGCACGCTCGGCGCACCGCACGGTGGGCACCCTGGGCCACGTGGTCGCGTTCCACCTCGCGAACGCCCGCGAGGACCGGCTCCCGCCGCAGGTCGACCGGCCCACGCCGTCCGGGGTCCTCGACCGCTGGCTGCTCTCCCGGCTCGAGGCGACGCGGGACGCGGTCGAGCGGTCGCTCGAGGCGTTCGACCCCCGGCCGGGGGCGCTCGCCGTCCGGTCGCTCGTCGACGACCTCTCCACGTGGTACCTGCGACGCTCGCGCCCCCGGTTCTGGGGGGAGGACGGGCCGGCCGCGCGGGCGGAGGCGCACGCGACCCTCTCCTACACGCTCCTCGGCCTCGCCCGCGTCCTCGCTCCCCTCGTGCCGTACGTTGCCGAGTGGACGTACCAGGAGGTCGCCGAGCGGGGCTTCGCGGCCGCGGAGAGCTCGGTCCACCTTTCCGGCTGGCCGGGCCCGCTCGCGGAGCGGGCGACGGAGCTCGAGGAAGCGATGGACCAGCTGCGGGCGACGGTGGAGCTGGGGCGGGCGCTGCGGCAACGCGCGGGAGTGAAGTCCCGGATCCCGCTCGCCGAGCTGAGGCTGTTCGGCGACGCGGGTCGCCCGCTGGCGGCCCTCGGCGCGGAGGCGGACCGCCTTCTCGCGGACGAGCTGAACGTGCGGCAGATCGTGCGCCGCGCCGCAGCGGCTCCCGAGGACCTCGACCCGTCCGCCTGGGTCGTTCATCAGGTCGGGGGTGTCGCGGTCGCCGCCCTGCCCGCCGTCCCGACCCCCGAGCTGCTCGAGGAAGGATGGTACCGCGAGCTCGCCCGTCGGCTGCAGCAGCGCCGCAAAGAGCTGCGGTTGCGGTACAACGAGCCGGTGCACGTCGTGGTGAGCGCCTCGGGTCCGCTCGCGGAGGCGATCGCCCGCCGGCGGGAGCAGCTCGCCCGGGAACTGCTGGCGGACGACCTCGAGCTCACCGACGCGCCCCTCCCTGCCGGCCCTGACGTCCGCACCTGGGAGTTCGGAGGGATGAGCTGCACGGCGTCGCTGCGCCGCGCGAGCGCGGGCCCGTCGACCCGGGCGGGCGGACCCTAGGCCCCACGGACGCGGCCGACCGGCCGCGAGCTACCTAGCGTTCGCCTCCAGGACCTGTCGGGTAGACGGCCAGGAATAGGGTCGGCTCCGTCGTCTCGCGCGGCCAGCGGTACGCCCGACACCGGGTCGCGCCGGGCAGGACGAGGCAGTCGCCGGGTCCCAACGTCCGCGCCTCGAGACCGGGCCGGTCGAACTCCACCCGGAGCTGCCCCTGGAGGACCGTGATCAGGTCCACGCGCCGCTGGACGAACCAGTCGGGGTCGACCTGCTCGGCGTCCTTCCGGACCCATACGGCCTCGATCCCCTCACCGGTGTAGAGCCGACCCACGTCGCCCGTGGGGGAGCTCCGCACGTCGAGCGCCTCCCCCCGCCGAGTGCGGAAGACCCTCGGCTCCTCGGCAGGACGCTCGCCGGGCATCTGCCGTTCCGGAGCGGACCGGGCTCAAGGGGCTTTCGTCCGCCGCCCCGCCGGGACGCGCCCGTCTCAAGGCGAATTGACCAGCCCGACTATCCCCGTCCGAGCCGGTCCCCCTCGCGGGGCCAGGCACAGGCCCGGGACGACGGCGCAAGCCGCACCAGAGGGACGGTCGATGAAGGTCTGGGCGAGCCTCTACGCCATGGTCTGGCTGGTCTTCCTCGAGCTGCTCCTGACGTTCGCGCCCGGCCCTCCGTCGTGGCTCCTCTTCGTGCACGCGGCGCTCGGAGCCCTCATCCTCGTCCTGGCGGCGTGGAACCTCGGCCGCGTCCGGGGGACCTCGGCCCCGGGCCGGATCAAGCGGACGGTCCGGGCGACCGTCGCGCTCGCGATCTTCGTGGCGATACTCGGCATCCTGCTCTGGACGAACCTCGGGGCGAGCACCCCGCTCCTCCTCGGGTACTCCGTCCGCGACCTCCTGCTCTTCCTGCACGTGGTGAACGCCCTCGCGATCTTCGCGCAGTCCGCCGCGGTCGCCACCGCCTTCGACATGTGGGAGGAGAAGGAGTTCGAGCGGCCGTCACGGCCCGGTGAGACCCCGCCGATGCCGACGTCCCCCGGGTGAGCCCGGGCGGCTCCCAGGGTCACGCTGCGGCGAGCGCGCGGACGACCTCGCCGCCGGGGCTCCGCTCCCGGAAGATCTCGGCCCGGAAGCGGAACACGCGGACCTCGGGGGAGCGCCAGGCCCCCCGGGGGAGCCCCGCCTTCTCGCACGTCCCGTCCAGGAACTCCTCCCGGCCCCACCCCTGCTCGACCGCGACCTGAGGGAGGAGGAGGCCCCGGAGGCGACCGGACTCGACGACGAGGCCATCGGCTCCCACGGTCACGCCGCGAGGCCGGTCCCGGGCGGGGACCTCCACCTGCGGGGTCAGCACCGAGACCTCCGCGACCAGCGACGGAAGCTCGCCGGCGGTCACGGGCGGGAACCTCGGGTCCTCCAACGCGGCCGCGACGGCCGCCTCCGCAAGGCCCTCCGCGAGCGGGAGGACCGGCAGGGGGAAGCCGATGCACCCCCGAAGCTGATGGCCGGGGTGCTCGTACCAGGTCACGAAGACGCCCCGGCGCTGGCGGAACAGCTCGGGGAGCTCGACCGGCGCCGGCCGGGGTGAGGCGCGACCGAGGGCTCGCGCGACCGCCTCCCGGGCCAGGCGGACCGCCACGGCCCCGTCCCCGACCTCGAGCACGGCAGGGGGACCGGCGGGCCTCGCAAAGGTTCTTCGCCGGGGAACGTTTTATAGCGAGCGGCCGTCGGCGCCGACCCGATGCCGTTCCCGGAAGCGGTCGAGCGCCTGCTCAACAAGAAGATCTGCATGAACTGCTCGGCCCGGAACCCCCCGCGGGCGGTCCAGTGCCGCCGCTGCGGCTACCACGGGTTGCGCGTCAAGTCGCGCGAGCGGTCGGGCAAGACCCAGTAGGGTCACGGCGGCACGGCGGGGCCCTCGCCCCGCGCGAACGGCACCGGAGGGCCCCGACGGGTCTCGCGCGCGAGGGCGAGCCGCTTGGTCGCGAGGAACAAGAGGTTGCGGATCCCGTCCCGGCCGCTCTGGAGCTTCGGCGGGGTCGCCCGCTCGCCGTAGGCGATCGGGACCTCGACGAACCGCAGCCCCCGCACGATCGCCTCGACCTTCAGCTCCTCGCTGAACGCCATCCCGTCCGACGTCAGGTGGACCCGGTCGAGGACCTCGCGCCGGAACACCCAGTAACCGCTCTGGCTGTCCGCGATCGTCCTGCCGGGGATCTCGACCAGGTACCGTTGGTAGGCGATCCGCAGGAACCGGTTGAGCAGTCCGTTGCCGAACCGATGCTCGGTCGTCATCGACCGTCGGGTGACGCCGGTCATCCGGTCCCCGTTCAGGAAGTCGATCCGCTCGTCCAGGAGGCGCCGCACGGCCGCCGGGATCGTCTCGACCGGGTACGTCCCGTCGCCGTCCGACGTCGCGATCACGTCCCCGTGCGCCTCGCGGAAGCCGGTCTTGTAGGCTCGTCCGTACCCGCGGCGCCGTTCGACGATCACGCGGGCCCCCTCCGCCTCGGCGAGCTCGCGGGTCCGGTCCGTCGACGCCCCGTCGACGACGACGATCTCCCAGTCGACCGGCGCCTCCCGGAACAGCGTCCGGTTCGCCGCCTCCGTCGCCGAGCGGAACGTCCGGAGCACCTCGCCGATCGACCGCTCCTCGTTGAGCGTCGGGACCACGAAGGAGCCTCGCATCGCTCTCGGCGCGAGAGCGCACGGGTCGCTTAAGCCCACCAGAGGCGTCCGACGGGGCGCCTTGGCGCTCGGGCGGCGTTCGCGTCCGGCGCGCCGCTGGGGAACGTTCCCCACGACCGCGGACATCGGGATCTGGGCGAGCGGGCCGACCGCCGCCGCGCTGCTCGAAGGGCTCGGGCTCGCCCTCTACGGGCTGCTCGTCGACCCCCGCACCGTCCGACCCCGCGAGGCGCGGACCGTGACGGCCGACGGGAGCGACCCGGCGGAGCTCGCCGTCGCGTTCCTGAACGCGCTGCTCGTCCTCGAGGAGACGGACGGGTTCCTGGGGCGCCGGCTCGTCGCGCGCACGCGGGGGCGCCCTCCGACGTCCGTGGTCGCCCGCGTCCTCGGCGAGCCGTTCGACGCCCGGCGCCACGTCGGCCGGACCGAGGTGAAGGCGATCACCTACCACGACCTCGTCTTCGACCCGCGCGCCGGCCGGGCGCGCGTGATCGTCGACCTGTAGGCCGCGGCGCGCTACGGCATCCGGGCGACGACCTCGGAGAGCGCCGCCCCGGGGCGGGGGAGCCGCTGATGCTTGCCCAGGATCCGCTCGAGCGCGGCGAACGTCACGAGCAGGTCCGGCCAGTCGGCGATCCCCATGTGCCCGAGCCGGAAGATCTTTCCGACGAGCGCTCCCTGGCCGCCCTGCACCAGGACGCTGTACTCCTTCTCGAGGGCCTTGCGCACCTCGGGGTCGCCGAGGCCCTCCGGGTTCCGGATCGCCGTCACCGTGTCGGAGGCGAACTTCGGGTCGGGGAACAGCTCGAGGCCGAGGGCCCGGACGGCCCCGCGCGACGCCTCGGCGAGCCGCCGGGTCCGCTCGAGCCTCCGCTCGAGCCCTTCGTCCCGCAGGAGGCGGAGCGCCTCGTGGAGGGCCAGGAACAACGGGACGGCGGGCGTCCAGGGCGTGTCGTTCTTCTCGAGCGACCGGAGGTGGGCCGCGAGGTCGAGGTAGAACGTGCCGGGGTGCAGCGCGGCGACCGCGCGGTCCGAGAGATGGACCAGGGCGAGCCCCGCGGGCGCGGCGAGGCCCTTCTGGCTGCCCGCGACGACGGCGTCGATCCCCCAGGCGTCGATCGGCACCGGGATGCCCGCGACCGCGCTGATCCCGTCGACGAGGAACAGCGCCCCGGCGCTCCGGACCGCCGGGGCGATCGCGGCGAGGTCGTTCACGAGCCCGACGCTCGTCTCGTTGTGGACGAGACAGACGGCGCGCACATCCCCCCGCTCGAGCTCGGCGCGCACGCCGTCGACCGGGAGCCCCTGGCCCCACGGGGCGCGGACGGTCGTGACGTTCGTCGCGTAGCGGCGGACGATCGTGTCGGTCCGGTCGCCGAAGTTGCCGTTCGCCACGACCAGGGTGCGGCCGTCCTTGGGGACGAGGCCCGAGTAGACCGCCTCGAGGCCGGCGGTGCCGCTCCCGCTGAGGACGACCTGGTGCCCTTTCGTGCCGAACGCGACCGGCAGCAGCTCCCGGATCTCCTGGACGATCCCGTGGAAGTAGTCGCCGCGGTGGTTGAGCGACGGGGTCGCCATCGCCCGGAGGACCCGCGGGTGGATGCGGACGGGACCGGCGATGAGGAACGTCGCGGTCTCCGGGTCGAGCGTCATCTCGCCCCCGGGGCCTTCGCGGGGGGTGCGGCCGGGGACGCCTCCGCGGGCAGGGCCTGCAGCGCCCGCAGGACCTCGGCGACGGCGTCGGCTCCCGCCCGCCGCTGCGCCTCCTCGGTCGACGCCCCCAGGTGCGGCGTCGGGATGACCCGGGGGTCGTCGAGGAGCTCGCGACGGGTCGGGGGTTCGGTCTCGAAGACGTCGAGCGCCGCCCCGGCGAGCCGGCCGCTCCGCAGCGCCTCCAGGAGGGCGGTCTCGTCGACGAGCGCCCCGCGCGCGACGTTGACGAGGAAGGCGCCGGGCCGCATCTTGCCGATCGCCCCGGCGTCGAGCAGGTGGCGGTTCTCCCCGGTCAGGGCGGCGTGGACGCTCACGATGTCCGCGCCGGCGAGGAGGTGGTCGAGGTCGACCAGCTCGGTCCGGTCGGAGGTGCTCGTGACGAACGGGTCGAACGCCATCGTGCGGACCCCGAACGGGACGAGACGGGCGGCGACCTCGCGGGCGATCCGGCCGTAACCGACGAACCCGACGGTCCGGCCCGCGAGCTCGTGCCCGTGGACGCCGCGCTCCCATCGCCCCGCCTTCGTCGAGGCGACCGAGGGGAGGAGCTCGCGGACGAGGAGGAGCATCAGAGCGACGGTCAGCTCCGCGACGCTCGTGGTGGCCGCCTGGGGGGCGTTGACGACCCGGATCCCGCGGGCCCGGGCGGCGCCGAGGTCGACGTTGTCGAGCCCGACCCCCGCCCGCGCGACCAGCTCGAGCCGGGGCGCGCGGGCGAGGAGGTCGGCCGTGACCTTCGTCCGGCTCCGGACGATCAGTCCCCACGCCGACGCGAGCTGCTCGGCGAGCCGCTCCGGCGTCGCGCTCACGTCCACCACACGGCACGGCCCCTGGCGGAGCGTCTCGACCGCGGCGCGGTCGATCGGGTCGGCGACGACGACGACCGGGGGGTCCGCCATCGGGCCGGCGAGCTGGGCCCCGTTCAAAAGGCCTTTGCGCCGGGAGCCCCGCCGGGCGGGGCGCCCGGGGCCTTGGGCACGACGGTCCGCTCGAGCGCCGTGCGCACGATCACGTCGCCCCGGATCCCCCGGATCCACGGCTCCGGCTTCACCAGGATCCGGTGCGAGAGCGCGGGCTCGGCGAGCGCCTTCACGTCGTCCGGCACGACGTAGTCCCGCCCGTTGAGCAGGGCCCTCGCGCGGGCGAGCTTCTGGAGGGCGAGCGAGCCGCGCGGGGAGGCGCCGACCTCCGTCCGGGGGTCCTCCCGGGTCGCCCGGACCAGGCTGACGACGTAGCTGGCGACCGACGCGTCCAGGGTGACCGACTCGACCGCGAGCTGGAGGTTGCGGAACGTCGCGAGGTCGGTGACCCGGGGAGCGTCGATCCGGTCGTCCTTGCGCTCCCGACGGCGGGCGAGGATCGTCCGCTCCTCGTCGACGTCCGGATACCCGACCTTCAGCCGGAGGAGGAACCGGTCGACCTGGGCCTCGGGGAGGGGATACGTCCCCTCGAGCTCGAGCGGGTTCTCCGTCGCGAGGACGAGGAACGGGCGGGGCAGCGGGAACGTCGTCCGCTCGCTCGTGACCTGGTACTCCTGCATCGCCTCCAGCAGCGCCGACTGGACCTTCGGCGGCGCACGGTTGATCTCGTCGGCGAGGAGGACGTTCGTGAACAGCGGGCCGGGACGGAACGTGAACGTCCCCTTGCCGACGTCGAGGACCTCGCTCCCGGTGATGTCGTGCGGGAGGAGGTCCGCGGTGAACTGGATCCGCTGGAAGCCCAGGCCGAGCGCGAGGGCGAACGAGCGGGCCATCAGGGTCTTCCCGAGCCCGGGGAGGTCCTCGATCAGGATGTGACCGTCGGCGACCAGCCCGGTGAGGACCGTGTCGACCGCCTGGGGCCGGCCGACGACGGCCGTGCGGACGGACTGGCGGATCCGGTCCGCGAGCGCCCGGGCATCGACCGGTCCCAACCGCCGCTCCCCCGCGGGGTCGAGACCATCACCCCTTAAAGCGGCGAGCGGCGGAGAGGGTGGTATGCCCCGGCCGTAACGATCCGCGTCACCGTAGGCTGCTGCCCCCTCAGCGGTCTGACCCCGACCGGGGTATCGGACACCGGGGTTGTCCTCGCGTCACCCTCGGCGGACGACCCGTCCGCATGGAGTCGGGAGGGACCCTTCGTCGGTACCCGGGCGACGGCCGAAGCCGTGCCGCCCCCGGCATCTCCCTCGCCCCCCTAAGCGTTGCGCACCCCGCCGAACGTCAGTCGCGGCAGGCGGGCGATCAGGATCGCCAGGAGGACGAGGGCCGCGGCGAGGAGGCCGCCGGCGAGCCCGACGTCCGGGCTGCGGCCGGGGACCGCGAGGGTGATCGTCCAGGCGAGCCCGACCCCGAGCGCGCCGAGGGCGATCGTCGGCACCGCCCGCCGACCTCCCCCCGAGGG
>DASPQN010000107.1:0-2295 GCA_035624925.1 Thermoplasmata archaeon | reverse complement strand
CCTTCCTCAAGCCCGCCTTCGCCGACAGCCTCCTCGACACCTACGTCGAGATGAAGCGCGAGGAGCAGCTCGAGCTGAACCTGCGGCCCCACCCGTACGAGTTCTATCGGTACCTGGACGTGTAGTCCGGAGGGCACGGGGGCGGCGACGGTCCGACCCCGCCCTCCGGAGCGGACGGATGACCGACGCCACGCTGTTCGTCGGGGGCCGGGTGTTCACCGGGCGGCGGTACGCGGAGGCGCTCCTCGTCGAGGGCGGACGGGTGCTCGCGGTCGGCCCGGACGCGACGGTCCGGGGGGTGGCGGCCACCGGGACCGACCGGGTCGACCTCGACCATCGTCTCGTGGTCCCCGGGCTCGCCGACGCGCACGTCCATCTGGGTGACCTCACCCGGGCACGGGCCGGGTTCGACGCGGGCCCGGCCACATCGATCCGTCACCTCGCGGAGGGGCTCGCTCGCTGGGCCGACGCCCACCCGCGTTGGCCGATCGTCGGCCACGGCCTCGCCCCGGACACCCTGGCCGAACGCCGATGGCCGTCGGTCGAGGAGCTGGACGCCGTCGCCCCGGGCCGCCCCATCGTGCTGTTCCACGCCAGTGGCCACGCGGCGGTGGCCAACACCGACGCACTGCTCCGAGCAAGCGGACCCGACGGACCCCGGCCGCCGGATGACACGTCGACCGGGGTGCTGGTCGAGGAGCAGCTCGGCCCTCTCCGACCGCTCGTGGAGGAGGGGCTACCCCTGACCACCGAAGCGATGGACACGACGCTCCGGGAGCTGGTGGGGCTGGGTTTGACAGCCGTTGGCACGATGAACACGGGGGTCGAGGAGCTCTCGGTCCTTCACGACCTCGACGTCGACGGCAGGCTGCCGGTCCGGGTGCACGCCTACCCCCCTCTGGGGGAGGAGTTCGGAGCCCGCCCGCGCGGTCCCCCGGGTCGGCTCGCCGTCGTCGGCGTCAAGGCGTTCCTCGATGGGGCGTTCGGCCCCCGGACCGCCTCGCTGGACGAGGCGTACGCTGACGCTCCCGCGACCCACGGCGTCGACCGGGCGGACGGCGCCACGCTCGGGGAGGACCTCAGGACGGCCCGCGGTCGCGGGCTGGCCCCCGCCCTCCACGCGATCGGCGACCGGGCCGTCGCCCGCGCCGTCCGTCTCCTCTCGACCCTCCCCCGGGACCGACCCCCGTCGCGGATCGAGCATGCGAGCCTGACCCCACCCAAGCTGCTCGGACCCCTGCGCGATCTGGGGGCGTACCTGGTGGTCCAGCCAGGGTTCCTGCTGAGCGACGTGTGGCTCCGCGACCGCCTCGGCTCGGCCCGCGCGCGGTGGGCGTATGCGTTCCGGACGTTGAGCGACCTGGGGATACGTCTCGCGGGGTCGAGCGATGCTCCGTACGACCTTCTCGACCCGTGGCGGAGCATGCGTGCCGTCGTGCGCCGTCAGGACGAGCTCGGGAGGTCGGCGAACCCGTCGCCGGACCAGGCGTTGAGCGAGCTGGAGGCGCTGGCGCTCTACACGTCCAACGCCCATCGGGCCATCGGGGACGAGGAGGGCGGCGGGCTCGAGCCCGACGGCCGGGCGGACCTCGTCGTCCTCTCGGGCCCGAGGCTAGGCGACGCGATCCTCCGGGGAGGGTCCGCCGTCGGCCAGACGTGGGTGGACGGACGGCCCGCCCGCGGAGGGCGGGGACGCTCCGGCCAGCAGACATAAGTCGCCAACGGCCTCCGGTGGCCGTGCCCGAGCCGTCCGACGTTCCCGAGCGACGGGAGTTCTCCTCCTCGATGCGGGTCGACCTCCTAGTCTCGGACTGGAAGGCCGCGCTGCTCCCGGAGTCCCCCCAGGAACAGCGCGAGCGTCAGCTCTACGGCCAGGCCTGGGATGCCTACCAGGACGGGGACCACGGCTTCGGTCTCTGGTGCTGGCATGAGTGCGACCGTCTCACCAACAACCTCAACGGCAACGTTCGCGAGGTGACCCGGATCCTCGGACCCGGCCGCTACTTCGGCTTCTCCCACCGCAAGGTCATCGCCCTCGAGGTACCGATCGACCGGATCTACCGTCCTCGCAAGGGCGACATGAGCACGCCGCGACCGGATGCGTTCGTCCTGCCGCATTACCAGGTCCTGTGCGTCTACTTTGCCCAGGCCTCGGGCGGGGACCCGAAGGCGAAGGCGTTGCTCGAGATCGCGCTCGGGGAGCTCGAGGACCGCCGGCGGGCCGACCCGTTCCTTCGGCACTTCGAGACGTTCCGGGACCTGTGGCAGCGGACGAGCATCGCGGCGGCGAGCCCG
>DASPQN010000106.1:0-12870 GCA_035624925.1 Thermoplasmata archaeon | reverse complement strand
GATCCGCTCGGTCACGAAGTCGAGGACCCGGCGCTTGTTGGTCGTGGTCGGCGGGAACTGGAGGACGACCAGGATGTCCCAGTCCCCCGTGAGGAAGTGGAGCTCCTTGACCTCGGCGAGGTCCTCGAGCATCTGGCGGATCCGGTCGAGGTCACCGCCCTTGACCTTGATGTAGGTCAGCGCCCGGACGCTCTTCAGCTCGGTCGGCATCACCGCGGCGAGGTTCTCCTCGGTGAACTGCTCGCACCCGACCAGGCGGAAGCCGGACGGGGCGACCAGGACCGGGAACGTCTGGACCCCCCGAAGGTGCTCGGTGACGAGCCGCTCGAGGCGGCCGGCCTTCTCGACGTCGACGACCTTGATGCGGTAGCCTCGCCGCAGCGCGATCTCCTCGGAGAGGGCGAGCGCCCGGGACTGGTCGTCCGAGAGGAAGTAGACCGGTCCGTCCCCGGCGGCCGCGTCGGCCTCCGACCGGCTGGACGGCGCGCCCCCGACCGCCGTCGCGGTCGTCGGCCCGACGGCGGCCGGGTTCGTGGAAGGGCGGGAGGGCGGGCGGTAGAACGTGGTGACCGTCTTCTTGGACTGGACGTACAGCGTGAGCTCTCGCGTCGGCTCGACCATCGTGGGCCCGGGAGCACGGACCGGATATTAAGAACGGTCCCCGCCGCTCGCGGACGACGGGAGAAGGGGGAAGAGGTTCGCGCGCGGCCAGGGAAGGGCCCTAGTAGCGCTTGTACGAGTCGGAGCGCTCGCGGCTCCCGCCGCCGCCTCCGCCCCCGCCACCGCCGTAGCGGCCACCACCGTAGCCGCCGCCACCGCCACCACCGCCGCCCCGGTCACGGTAGCCTCCGCCTCCGAAGGAACGGCGCTCGCTCTCGAACTCCTGCTGGCTCATGTCGAGCGACTGGTTGACCTCGGCGATCGCCTCGGTCGACTTCGACAGGTTCCCGTAGCGCCCGACGTTGAGGCGCATGTGGCCCCGCACGAGCGAGACGTAGCCGTTGTCGACGAGGATCACCTCGTCCTTGGCGATGGTCCCGATCTGCTCGTTCCAGAGCGACAGGGTGATCGTCGCCGTGTCGTCGCCGACGACGGCCTCGCACACCTTCCGAGGATCGCCGAACTTGCCCATCACTTCCTTCGGCTCGCCAACGTTCAGCACCTTCGCCAGCACGTTCACTTGCTTCGAGTTCGGCGTCAGGTCTCGCACTTTGGTCAGGGGTTTGTCCACCATGGTCTCTCGTCGCCTCGTCCGCGTTTCGCGTTCGTTCTTCGGGGAGTCGTAGAGCCACCGCTGGTCGTGCGAACACTCGTCGCAAAAGTAGGACGAAGGGGACGCTCGATCTGGGGCGGCTCGCGGATTCCTTGCCGAACCCATCTCCCGCCCCGCATATAAGCGGGACGGCGGCGTGCGACGCTGTCGCCCCCGGGCCCCGCCGGGACCTCGGCACGCCCAGGCCGGTCGGGGGCCGGCGGGGCGCCCCCCGGCGCGTCGAGCGGTAGTCTTTTGGGCTGGAACGGCCGTCCGCCGCCGCCGGGATGAGCCAGCAGTACCGTCTGGGCGTACAGCATCTCCTGCACAAGGAGTACGACCGGGCGGCGAGCGCGTTCGGCAACGTCGTCCGGGAGAACCCCACCGACGCCCAGGCGTGGTCGAGCTACGGCGTCGCCCTGACCCACCTGGGGCAGGCGGCGCAGGCGGAGCTGGCGCTCTCGAAGGCGGTCGCGCTCTCCCCACGGAACGGCGAGGCCTGGTTCCATCTCGGGGTCGTCCGGGCCCTCCGCGACGAGTGGAGCGATGCCGCGAGCGCCTACCGCAAGGCGGTCGCGCTCGAACCGAACGACCTGATCGCCTGGCACCGCCTCGGGGTCGCCCTCGCGGAGGCCGGCGAGGAGGCGGCCGCCTCGACCGCGTTCGAGCGGGCGCTCGTCCTCTCCAGGGAGGTTCCGTCGGCCGGGGCGACGGCGCCCCACGCGGACCTGCGAGCCGACGACCACTCCCAGGAGGGCGGCGAGCGGGAGGGGAGTCGGGAGGCGAAGAGCTGGCTCGACCTGGCGCTCTC
Organism: Thermoplasmata archaeon; assembly: GCA_035624925.1. Taxonomy (GTDB): domain Archaea; phylum Thermoplasmatota; class Thermoplasmata; order Lutacidiplasmatales; family UBA184; genus Lutacidiplasma. The sequence continues at coordinate 10,807 of DASPQN010000106.1, read as the reverse complement.
GCTGCTCGCCCTGGGCGACCAGGACGAGGCCGTCGCGGCGTACGAGCGCGCGTTCACGCTGGACCCGGAGCGGGCGGGCCGCTCGCTGTTCCGACCGATGCTCCGGCTCCTGACCGCGGTCGGCGAGGAGGGGTCCGGCGTCACGGCCGACACCGTACCGCCACCGCCCGTGGGCCCGAGCCGGCCCGAGGCGGTCCGGCCCCCTCGGAGACCCGAGGTCGGCTAGGGCGCGGGCCCGGCTAGCTCTCGAGCCCCGCTGGGGGCGCCGTGACGATGGTCGATTCCGCCCAGCCCTTCGCCTTCTCCCGGGCAGCGGCGTGCTCGTCGTAGAATCGGTGGATCCTCTCGAGGAGGAGGCCCTTGCACTCCCCGCAGAGCATCGTGCCCGAGCGGCAGTCCGTGGTGATCTGCGAGAACATCGCCTCCGACTCGGCGAACCGGCTCTTCCACAGGGCCCAGACCGAGCAGACCTCGGGGGTCGCCCCGAGCCGACGCTGCTCGTCCACCGTCGCTCGGCCCCCGGTGAAGGCGTTGCGGACCTTGCGCTCGACGACCTTGGGCGGGTCGTTCAGGAACAGCGCGTTCTCCGGGGAGGCCCCGGTGGTCGACATCGCCGCCTCGCCGAGCAGGCCGGGGACCATCCGGCTGTGCAGGAGCGCCGGCTTCGGGTAGCCGAGCCCTTCCGCGATGTCGCGCGTCAGGCGGAAGTGCGGGTCCTGGTCGATCCCGCACGGGATCAGGCACGGGACGCTCTTCCCTTCGGCCCACGACGGCCAGAAGCACGGGACGGTCTGGAGCGCGGTGTAGAAGATCCAGCCGATGTTGGTCGACGGCTCCAGGCCGAAGACGGCCTTCACGCTGGAGTAGGGGATCTTCCGCGCGACGCGGATCGCGAGCGGGTAGAGCGCGGCGATCGACTTCGAGTCGAAGAAGACCCGCGTCGTCTTCGGGTCGAAGCCGAGGGCGAGGATGTCGTAGAGGTTCTCCAGACCCCAGCGGATCGTCTCTTCGCGCGTGAGGCCGGACCGCGACCAGAACTTCTCGTCGTCCGTGATCTGGATGTACATCGGTACCCCGAGCCGCGCCTGGAGCCAGCGGCACAGCTCGAACTGGGCGAGGTGCGACGTGTGGAGGGGCCCGGACGGCCCCCGCCCCGAGTACAGGAAGAACGGTCGGCCCCCCTCGAAGGCGTCGAGGAGGGCGGCGAGGTCCCGGTGCGTGTAGTAGATCCCGCGCTCCAGGAGGGGGTGGAGCTCGCCGCCGGCGAGCCGACGGATCCTCGCCAGCAGGGCGGCGGTGAGCTCCTGCGTCCCGAACAGCTCGCGCAGCCGGTCGTAGTCGACCCGGCCGCGCACCTCGTACGGGGTGACGACGAACTCCTCGGCCCCGGGCATGGCGACGGCGCCCTCAGCCTTCCGGGAACGTGATGCGGGCGAGGATCGCCTCGCGGTCCGTCGGGGGGACGCCGAGGGCCGACATGGCGCTGGAGACGCACGAGCGGGAATGCTCGAAGTGGATGGTGTGCCCGCACGACGGGCACGACGACCATCCTTCGATCAACCGTCGGAGCCCCTCGCGTGACGCCGAGACATCGCGACGGGCGAACTTGTCGACCAGGATCGCGGCGCCGGAGGAGTTCTCCAGGTTGGACAGGGGGACCCGGACGGAGGTATTGCAGATCGGACATCGGCCCGGGTTGCGGCAGGTGCACGCCATCGGCTCGCACCGGTACCTCTCGCCCACCCCTTAAGACCGTGGGAGGGGACCGCCCGCCGACCACCGCGCCCGGGCCTGCGGGCCCGGGCCGCGGTCCGTGCGGATTATGTAGGGGAGGCGAGCGTAGTCTCACGGGATGGCGAGCGGAGAGGCCCCCGACCCGATCCGGGCGACGTTCGTGGCGATCCTGCAGCAGCTCAACCGCGCCGAGTCGATCCACGAAGGCAAGCTTCACGAGCAGGCGCTCTACCTCGACGAGCTCGAACGCGCGCTCCGACGCTTCTGGGCGGTCGACGAGGCCCGCGTGAAGGTCCCGTTCGCGCTCGGACTCCTCGTGCGGAACGGGCTCGTGCGGGCCGAGGTCGCCGGCGGGACGCCGCCCCACCGCCAGGCCACCGGCCGCGCCCTCTACCGCATCACCTCGGAGGGCAAGCAGTTCCTGGTCGAGGCGCTCGAGAAGGCCGACCGGATCGCCTAGACCGGCCCCGGGACCTCGCGCGGAACGAGGGGCCGGGCTCCCGCGCCGGCCTCCGCCCACGAAGCGTTAAGTAGGAAACGCTAGTCCACGCGCGGCCGTGTCGCGCATTCACTCCGGGCGTAAGGGCCGGGCCGGCTCCCATCGGCCGTACCCGCTCACCCGGCCGGAGTGGGTCACGACGTCCTCCGAGGAGGTCGTCACGCAGGCCGTCCAGCTCGCGAGGGGGGGTCGGCCCGCGGCCCAGATCGGGCTCGCCCTGCGGGACGGGCTCGGCGTACCGTCGAGCCGCGCGGTCACCGGCAAACGGCTCGGGGTGCTCCTCGCCGAGGCCGGCGTCAAGCCCGAGATCCCGGACGACCTCCAGGCGCTGCTGAAGCGCGTCGTCCACCTGCAGCGTCACCTCGCCACCCACCCGAACGACCTCGCGAACCGACGGGGGCTCACCCTCATGGAGTCGCGGATCCGGCGGTTGGCCCGGTACTACCGGCAGCGTCGACGGATCCAGGAGAGCTGGCGGTACTCGGCCGCCGGCGCAGCGCTCCAGGTGGAGTGATGGCCTCGGGTCCCGAGGCGTTCGTTCCCCACGCTCGGTACGGCGAGGAGTTTGCGAAGGCCCGCGGGCTCGTCCTGGCCCACCCGCGGCGCTGGCGGGTGATCTACCACTACGACGGCGACGGGGTCGCTGCCGCCTCCGCGCTGCTGCGCGCGTTCGGCCGGCTCGGGTATCCGGCCCAGGCGACCGCGCTGTTCGGCGTGGAACGGGAGCGGTTCGCGGCGATCGCCCGGAGCACGCCCGGACCGCTGATCGTCACCGACACCGGCTCGAGCTGGCTCGACCTCTATCCGGAGCTCCCCCATCCGGTCGTCATCCTCGACCACCATCGCTACCCCGGGGCCCCCGACCCGCCGGCGCTGCCGCCGCACGTCGCCTTCGTCAACCCGATCGACTGGGGGGTCGACGGGATGAACGAGCTCTGCGCGTCGAGCCTCAGCTGGCTGTTCACCATCTTCTTGGACCCCGCGAACTGGGACAACGCGCCCTGGGGTCTCTCGGGGGCGATCCACGACCGCCAGCACGTCGGGGGGTTCCGGGGGCTGAACGCGACCCTGGTCGAAGAGGCCCGCCGCCGGTCGTTCCTCGAGCGGCGCCGGGGCCTCGCGCTCTTCGGCCGTTCGGTCGGGGAGGCGCTCGCGCAGAGCGTCGACCCGTACGTTCGCGGGCTCTCGGGACGGGCCGACGTCGCCGAACGGTTCGTCCGCGATCTCGGGGTCGACCCGACGCGACGGCCGGCCGACCTCACGACCGAGGACGCCGACCGCCTTTCCCGGGCGGTCCGGGAGCGCCTGGAGAAGGCCGGGGTCCTCCCGGAGTTCGTCTCGATGCTCGACGTGGAGCGATGGTTCGTGCCGTCGCTCGGGCTCGACGCCGAGGAGGTCTCGAACCTGCAGAACGCGACGGGCCGGGCGGGCATCCCCGGGGTCGGCGTCGCCTACGCCCTGGGCGACCCCAAGGCGGCCGAGAAGGCCCGCGCCACCGAGGCGGACTGGAGGACCGGCATCTTGAGGGGCCTGCGACGCATCGAGGACAGCGGGGTACGGTCGATGGCGTCGCTCCGTTGGTTCGAAAGCCCCGAGACCCCGCTCGCGGGCACCCAAGCCGGCCTCGCCATGAGCTACCTGCTGCCGGGCGACGTGCCCGTCTTTGTCTTCAGCGACGGCGGGGACCAACCGACGAAGGTCAGCTCCCGCGGGCTGGTGCGTCAGGTCGAGCGCGGGCTCGACCTCGCGAGCGTCTGCCGCACGGCCGCGGCCGAGGTCGGTGGTGAGGGCGGCGGCCACCGCGTCGCGAGCGGCGCGACGATCCCGCCCGGCTCGCGCGAGAGGTTCCTCCAGGCGGCCGACCGCGAGCTCGCTCGACAGGGGTTCGGGGCGGGAGCGGCGACGTGAGCGCGACGCCGACCCCTCCGCCGCCGAGGCCGGTCGACGAGCGGCAGACCGACCGGCCGCTCGAGCAGGAGATGCATCGCTCCTACCTCGATTACGCGATGAGCGTCATCGTCGGGCGGGCGCTGCCGCTCGGACGGGACGGGTTGAAGCCGGTCCAGCGTCGGATCCTCTGGTCGATGTGGGAGTCCGGCGCCACGCACGACAAGGCCTACCGCAAGAGCGCGCGGACCGTCGGGGAGGTCCTCGGGAAGTACCACCCGCACGGCGACCTGTCGGTCTACGATGCCCTCGTGCGCATGGCCCAGCCGTTCAGCCTGCGCTACCCGCTGATCGATGGCCAGGGGAACTTCGGGTCGATCGACGGCGACGCGCCGGCCGCGATGCGGTACACGGAGGCCCGCCTCTCGGCCCTCGCCGAGGAGCTGCTGGGCGACCTCGAGAAGGAGACCGTCGACTGGACCGACAACTTCGACGGGTCGCTCCAGGAGCCGCTCGTCCTCCCGTCCAAGATCCCGAACCTCGTCGTCAACGGCTCGGCCGGCATCGCGGTCGGGATGGCGACGAACATGCCTCCCCACAACCTCGGGGAGGTCGTCGAGGCGCTCGAGCTGCTGCTCGAGCGGCCTGAGGCGTCGCTGGCCGAGTTGATGGAGCGGGTGCCGGGGCCCGACTTCCCGACCGGGGGGTACCTCTCCGCTGAGGGGATCCGGGACGCCTACGAGACCGGGCGCGGGATGCTCCACCTCCGCGGTTCGGCCGAGATCCGCGAGCGCGGCGGCAAGGACGAGATCGTCATCACGGAGATCCCGTACGAGGTGAACAAGTCCGGCCTCCTCGAGCTGATCGCCGACCTCGTCAAGTCGAAGCGCCTGGACGGGGTCACCGACCTGCGCGACGAGTCGGACCGTTCGGGCACCAGCGTCGTCCTCGAGCTCCGTCGCGACGCGCCGGCGGAGATCGTCCTCAACCGGCTCTACGAGCACACGCCGCTCGAGACGAGCTTCGGCGTGATCAACCTCTGCCTGGTCGACGGGCGCCCGAAGGTCCTCGGCCTGCGCGAGCTCCTCCTCCACCACCTCGAGCATCGGCGCACGACGATCACCCGGCGGTCGAGGTTCGACCTGCGCAAGACCGAGGAACGGCTCCACCTCCTCGAAGGGTTCCTGACCGCGATCGACCACATCGACGAGGTGATCCGCCTGATCCGGCGGTCGAAGGACACCTCCCAGGCCGAGGCCGGCCTGATGGGGCGGTTCCTCCTCTCGAGCGAGCAGGCGAAGGCGATCCTCGACATGCGGCTCGCCCGCCTCACCGCGCTCGAGCGCGAGTCGATCGAGAAGGAGAAGGCCGAGAAGGAGGCGCTGGCGACCGAGCTGCGCGAGATCCTCGCCTCGCCCAAGCGCCTCGACCAGCTCATCGCCGACGAGCTGCGCGACGTCAAGGCGAGGTTCGGCGACCCCCGGCGTACCCGCATCGTCCCCGCGTTCACCGAGCGTTCGCTCGAGGACCTGATCCCCGACAGCGACGTCGTCGTCCTCGTCACCCGCGACGGCTACATCAAGCGCCTGCCGCTCGAGCAGTACCGCCGCCAGCGCCGCGGCGGACGGGGGCTGGTCCAGATGGCGACGAAGGAGGAGGACTTCGTCACGCGCACGTTCGTGACCCGGACCCACGACGACGTGCTGTTCTTCACGAACCTCGGCCGGGTCTACCGGCTCAAGGCCTACGAGCTCCCCGAAGGCTCTCGCCACTCCAAGGGCAAGGCGGTGATCAACCTCCTGCCGAGGCTGAAGGACGGCGAGCGCGTCCAGACCCTCCTGCCGCTCCGCGACCTCGGCGGGGCGGGGTCGCTGTTCTTCGCCACCCGCCGTGGACTGGTGAAGCGGACCGAGCTCGACCAGTTCCAAAACATCCGCACGAACGGGATCCAGGCCGTCCTGCTGGAGGACAAGGACGAGCTGGTCGACGTCGCGCACGTCACCGACGAGGCGACGGAGATCATCCTCGCGACGTTCTCCGGCCAGCTCGTCCGCTTCCCGGTCGCGGACGTGCGGGCGATGGGCCGGGCGACCTACGGGGTCATCGGCGTCCGCCTTTCCGGGGAGAAGGACGACCGCCTGGTCGCGATGGCCCCGGTGAGCTCGAGGTTCCCGTCGCTCCTCTCGATCACGACGACCGGCTACGGTAAGCGCAGCCCGACCGACGACTATCGCGAGACGCGTCGGGGGGCGAAGGGGGTCCGCACGATCCGCACCGGGGGTCGCAACGGCGGGGTCGTCGCGGTCCTCCCGACGACCGATGCGAGCGAGGTGCTCGTCACGACGCAGCGGGGCGTCACGATCCGGATCCCCACGAGGGGGATCCGCGTCCAGTCGCGCAACACCCTCGGCGTCCGCGTCATCCGCCTGGACGAAGGCGATACGGTGCGGGACGCGGTCGTCCTCGAGGCCCCGGTCGACGCGGGGCCGGACGCGCCGGGCACGGCCCCCGGGCCCCGGGACGACGGCGCCTCGGCCCCGACCGGACCGGGACCGGAAGACCCCGACGCGCCCGCGGAGGCAGAGCCCGAGGACGACGAGCCCGACGAGGACGACGACGAGGGGGACGATGCCGCGTCGACCTCGAGGTAGAACGGTCCTCGTGTGTCCCAAGTGCGGCTCGCCCAAGATCGGGCTGATCGCCGGATCGATCGTCGGCCAGGTCTACCGCTGCGCCGCGTGCGACTACGTCGGCTCGCTCGTCCTGGAACGGGACGTGCCGGCCGAGATCTCCGGCGTGGACGGCCGGGACGGCTGAGGCGCCCGGCTCGCGGGTTGGTCGATGACGCGCACGAGGGCCGGCTGGCTCCGATGGTACCGAAGCTGGGAGGTCCAGCAAGAGCATCTGAACCGCAACCGGGAGCGCCGGTTCTCCGCGATGCTCGACGTCGTCGCCGCGAGCCTACCCGCACGGTTCGTCGCCGTCGACCTTGGCTGCGGACCCGGTTCGCTCTCCGCCCGACTGCTGACGAGGTTCCCCCGGGCCCGGTGCGTCGCGGTCGACCACGACCCGGTCGTCCAGCGGATCGGCCGCGGGGCCCTCGGCACGTTCGGCGGGAGGCTGACGTGGGCGGACGCGGACCTCGGCACGGTCGGCTGGGACCGAGCGCTTCCTCAGGGACGGTTCGACGTCGCCCTCAGCACGACCGCGCTGCACTGGCTCGACCGGACCCGTCTCGTGCGCCTCTACCACGACCTCCATCGTCGCCTTCGGCCCGGCGGGGTGGTGCTGAACGGCGATCGCCTCCCGTGGGGGGAGGAGCGGCCGGCGCTGTCGCGCCTGGCCGGCAAGGTCCGCGACGTCCGACTTCGCCGTGCGGGCCGTCCGAGGCGTGGTGACGGCTGGGGGGTCTGGAGGTCCTGGTGGAGCGCGGCCGAACGCGACCCCGAGCTGGCGCCGCTCTTCGCGCTCCGGGCGGAGCGCCGGTGTCGGCATCCGCGGCACGGGGACCTCCCGCTCTCGGTCCATGTCCGAGCGCTGCGCCGCGCCGGCTTCCGTGACGTCGACGTCGTCTGGCGGGACCTCGAGGACGGGATCCTCCTCGCCCGGCGCTAGGCCGAGGCGACGCGCCGCCCGGCCCTACAGCTCGGGCTCCGCCGCCGACCTCGCTTCCTGGCTGGTCGGGAGCGTCCGACGCGTGGCCTCGATCCGTTCCCAGAGACGCAGGGCGCGCACCGTCGGCGCCACGTCGTGGGTGCGGACGATGGCGACGCCGTGCTCCGCGGCGTACACCGCCGCGGCGAGCCCGGCATCGACCCTCGCTAGCGGCTCGGCCTCGCCGGTAGCCCAGCCGAGGAACGACTTGCGCGACGCCCCGACCGCCACCGGGAACCCGAGGCTCCGAAGCTCGCCGACATGGGCCAGCAGCTCGAGGCTCTGCTCGGCGGTCTTCCCGAAGCCGAGCCCGGGGTCGACGACGAGCTTGGACGACGGTACGCCGGCCTCGTCGGCCCGGTCGACCGCCTCGGCGAGGGCCCGGTAGACGTCCCGCCGCACGTCGGCGTAGGTGGTGTCGAGCTGCATCGTGGTCGGCGTTCCCCGCATGTGCATGACGACCGCCGCCGCCCCGCTCCGTGCGACCACGCGTCGCATCTCCTCCTCCCGGAGCCCCTCGACGTCGTTGACGATGTCCGCCCCCGCGTCGACCGCCCTCAGGGCGACCTCCGCGTGGCGGGTATCGACCGAGATCGGGACGCGCAGGCGGCCGGAGAGGACGGACAGCACCGGTTCGAGACGGCCCCACTCCGCCTCCGGCGAGACGGGGCTCGCGCCCGGCCGGGTCGACTCCGCCCCGAGGTCCACGGCATCCGCCCCGTCCGCGACGAGGCGCTCCGCCTCCGCGATCGCCGCGGACGGGTCGAGGAACCGGCCGCCGTCGGAGAACGAGTCCGGCGTGATGTTCACCACGCCGAGCACCCGGGGCCGCGGGCCGAGCGGCAGGGTCCGGTGGGCGCCGACGAGCTCGACCGGGCCGCGGCCGGTGTACGCCCGCAGGGCGCGGTCGACCTCCTCCGCGACCTGCTTGAGGCCGAACGGTTGGCGCCGCAGTTTCGGAAGGAGGTAGCGGTACTGGCTCCACGTCGCGAGCAGGACCGCCGGGGAGCTCTCGACGGAGTGGTCGGCGACCCCGCGGGCGTGCGCGGCGTCCCCGCCCACGGCGAGGAGCTCCTGCTTGAGGAGGGGGGCGGCCTTCAACGGCACGTCCTCGAGCCGCACCGGGAAGATGCGCGCCTTCCGGACCATGATCCCGACCCCCTCCGGGTCGCTGTCGGTCGACTCGAGCTCCCGGGCGATCTCGGCCGGAGGACCCCATTCGAGCACCCGCGCCGCGAACCGGTGGCGGGACGGCGTCTCCGGCACGAACGCGGCGAGACGGGCGTTGCCTATAGCGACCCCCGGACCAGGGCGAACGTTTTGGCGCACCGGACCCGTCCTGCCCCGGAGCGCAGCTCGCCCGTGCGGTCGACCGTCCTCGCGTTGATCGGCCCGTCCGGCTCGGGCAAGAGCGCGACCGCCGCCGTCCTCGCTCGACGCTTCGGCTGGGCGACCTTGGACGAGGCCTACTACCGCCTGACGCCGCGGCCGAGGCTGACCTGGACGTCACCGGCCGCGCTGCGAGCGCTCGAGCTCCGTCTCGTGGACGAGGAGGCGCGCCGGTTCGGGGAGGCGCGGCGGCTGGTCGCGGAAGGCCGGACCGTCGTCGCCGACACGTCGTTCCTGGACCCGGTCGGCTACACGGCCGGCCTGCTCGCGCTGGGCCAGGCGACGCCGCGGACGTTCCGCGCGGTCGTCGCTCGGGCCCGCCACCTTGCGGCCGCTCGACGGCTCGGGGTCCCCGACCTGACCGTGCGCCTTGCCGTCGCGGCCGCGACCCGGAAGGAGCGCGCCGCAGGGGACCCGACGCGGCACCCCTGGGCGCTCCGGGCCCGGCACGAGGCCGTGGGCCGGCTCGAGACCTCGGTCCTCGTCCCGTGCCTCCGACGCGCGCTTGCCGGCCGGCTCCGCACCGTCCGGGCTGGGGCTCCCGTCGAGGCCGTCGCCGAGCGGATCCGCGCGGTGGCGGAGGGCACGACGCCGCTCCACGACCCGTACACGGCGGCCGCCCGCGCGCTCGACGCCCTCGTACGGGCCCCGTGGGGACGGCGAGGGCCGGCGTCTTCCGGCAATCTTAAGAGGGGGACCCCATCTCCCCGACCCCCCCGATGAAGCCGCTCGAGCTCCTCGAGCAGAACCTGCACAAGCGGGTCCTGGTCGCGACCAGAGGAGGCCGCTCCTTCCGCGGCGTGCTGGACGCGTTCGACCAGCATCTGAACCTCGTCCTCTCCTCCGCCGAGGAGGTCGTCGAGGACGTCGTGACGCCGCGGGCCGGGCTCACCCTCGTGCGCGGCGACTCGGTCGTCTACATCTCTCCGTAGGAGGCGAACGCATGGGAAAGGGGACCCCGGCCCGTCGTGGAGGGAAGATCGTCCACATCATCTGCCGCCGCTGCGGCCGGCACGCGTTCCACCGCCAGAAGGGCGTCTGCGCGTCGTGCGGGTTCGGCGTGACCGCCCGTCGGCGCGGCTACTCCTGGGCCAAGCTGAAGTAGGCCCCGGGGCCGGTGGCCTCGGGCGGGAGACCGCCCGCTCGCCCCGGATCGCGAACCTCAACGGGCGCTCCGCCGCCCGCCGGATCCCGACCCGCGGTCCGACGTCGATCCGCCCCGGGCTCCGCGGGCGGCGCTCGACGACCAGACGGCGACCCCGAGTGACGTCCAGGCCGTCGTCCGCGAGGCCGAGCCCGAGGTACCGACAGAGGCGCCCCGGCCCCGACGCGCTCGGGGCCGGGCCGTCGACGAGGGCTCCCGCTCGCAGAAGGACCGCCTCTCCCGGCCGGGTCACGAGGTTCGCGCAGACGACCTGGTGGATCCGGTACACATAGAGCGTTCCCGCCGGCCCGAACATCGATCGGTTGCGTTCGGTCCGTCCACGGAAGGCGTGGCTGCCGGGGTCGCGCGCCACGTACGCCTCAGTCTCCACCACCCGAAGGCTGCGCTCGTGGACGCCGTCCCGGACCTGCACCCAGGCCCCGAGGAGCTCGCGCGCGACACGCACGGTCGGCCGGTCGAAGAACGACCGACCCAGCCGC
>DASPQN010000105.1:0-6954 GCA_035624925.1 Thermoplasmata archaeon | reverse complement strand
GGCATCTGGACGACCGAGAGGAGGCTGTCGAGCCCGAGGCCGCGGTGGAGGGGGACGCCGACGACCGGCTTCAGGGTCCGCGCGGCGACGACCCCGGAGAGGGCGGCCGAGAGGCCGGCCATCGCGACGAAGACGTCGGTCGCCGGGTCGCGGACCAGACGCTCGACCTTCTCCGGGGTCCGGTGCGCGGAAGCGACGTGGACCTCGCAGGGGACCTCGAACTCCGCGAGGCGCTGGCGGACCTTCTCGGCGTGCTCGAGGTCCGACCGGCTCCCGACGAGCACCGTGACCTTCACGGCCGCCCGAACGGGTCCGCGTATAGAGGGTTTCTCGGGGCGCCGCACCGGGGCGGTCCGGGAGCTCGCCTGCGGCCCCGCCCGCGAAACCGTGAAATCCTGTCGGCGGCGCTCGCGCGGGAGATGCCGAAGCTCCCCGGGAAGCTCGGGCGCTGGCTCCTGCGGGGGTCCGACCCGAGCGTCCGGTACCGGGTCCTGAGGACCGTGCTCGGACGGCCGGCGAGCGACCCCGCGCTCGTCGACGCGGCCCGGGCGATCGGCCGCGAGGGGTGGGCCGCGGGGATCCTGGCCGAACAGCTCCCCGGCGGCCAGTGGGCGACCTCCCGGGCGACCCCGGACTCCCTGTACCACCCGAAGTACACCGCGACGAACTGGCGGCTGCTCGTCCTCTCCGAGCTCGGGGTCCGAGGGACCGACCCGCGGGTGCGCCGGGCGGTCGATCTGTTCCTTCGCGTCTATGCGAGCCGGAAGGAGGACGCGCTGGGCGGCCCCGCCAGCGAGGCGTGCTTCACCGGCAACGCGGTCCGCCTGCTGGTCGCCTTCGGCCGCGGCGACGACCGGCGGACCCGGCGGGCGATCGACTGGATCGTTCGGAGCCAGAAGCCCGACGGCGGCTGGCACTGCTTCCCCTCGAAGGTGGGAACGCTCGACGCGTGGGAGCCGCTCGCCGCCCTGGCCGCTCTCCCGCGCCCGTCGCGCTCGGCGGCGGCCGACCGGGCGGCCGCCCAGGGGGCGGAGTTCTTCCTGGACCGGGCCCTGCTGCACGAGGGCCGCGGGAGCTACGCTCCCTGGCTCCGGCTCCACTATCCGACCCACTACTACTACGACCTGCTCGTCGGGCTGACGATGCTCGTCCGACTCGGCTACGCCGACGACCGGCGCCTGCGTCCGGCGCTCGCCCGCCTCGAGGCGAGGCGTCGGCCGGACGGGAGCTGGGCGCTGGACGCGCTCCACCCGGACGTCGAGGGCCCGGACCTGCTCCGCTACACCGCGGCCTACGTCGACCACCGGCCGTTCTATCCGTTCGCGCTCGAGATGCCGGGGCTCCCCAGCCGCTGGATCACCGCCGGGGCGCTCGAGGTCCTACGGGCGTGCGGCCGAGCGTGAGACCGCCCTCGAGGCCGGTCCAGCTCCACCACGGCGGCTCGTTCCGCCGACGCCTGGCGCGGGCCTTCGGGCGGGACGAGGCGGCCGGCGACCAGCTCTGGCGCCGGATCGTGCACGGCTCCGGCGCGCTCGTCCTGGCCTACTTCCTCGTCCCGGTCGGGTTCTTCGTGCTCGTTCCGAAGGTGGTCGTCCTGCTGGCCGCGCTCGGCGCGGCCGGCCTGCTCGAGGTGGCACGGCTCGGCTTCGGCGCGGAGCTCCCGACGATCCGGGGCTACGAGGCGCGCCGCCCCGCGAGCTACGTCTTCTACGCGGTCGCCCTCGTCGTCGCGGTCCTGGTGTTCCCGGAGCCGATCGCCGTGGCGGTCGTCCTGGGGACGGCGTTCGTCGACCCCCTCGCCGGTGAGCTCCGGTCGACCGGGAGCTCGCGCGGGCTCCGGCTCGGGGTACCGTTCGTCGTCTACACCGCGCTCGCGACGTTCGCGCTCGGGGCCGTCGGCCGGTGGCCCTGGGTCGACGCGGCGGTCCTCGGGGCGCTCGCGGGCGTGGTGGGGGTCTCGGTCGAGCGTTGGCGGTTCCGCTGGCTCGACGACGACCTCACCATGACGATCGTGCCGGCGCTCGTCCTCTACGGGGTCGGCGTGCTCGCGCTCGGCCTGCCCCGCTGACGGCGGGGGGCGGGGCCCCCTACACGACCGGCGTGAGGACGGCGTGCGGGGCGCCCTTCTCCGGGTCCGGGCTGATCGCGTAGATCGTCGTCCGCGGCCGGATCCCGTAGATGCACGGGGCGTTGTCGATGTTGACGATCCGGAAGTACGTGTCCATCATGTTCAGGATCTCGCTCGAGACGAGCAGGCCCGGCTTCAGCAGGCCGATCCCGAGGTTCCCGACGTGCTTCGTCCGCGAGACGCCGCTGAAGTACATCCGGATCGCGACCTGGTCGCCCATCAGGCTCTCGAACGTGTCGAACGCCATGTACTCGATGAACGGTTTCCGGTCCGGCCCGGCGGCCGCCTTCTCCGCCGTGACCATCGCGCGCATCGCCTCGTCGCGGCCGAACCGGGCCATCGGGAGGATGTACGGCTCCTCCGTCTCGGAGATCGTGTAGTCGGGGATCCGCACGCGCGTGTCGAAGTGGTGGGGCGGGACGTAGCGGACGAGCGCCTCGCGGAGCTTCTCGGGCGACTCGCCGGCGGCGAGGACCGCGATCATCCCGCGCCCCTGGCCCAGGAAGTTGAGGAACGTCGGCGTGAACAGCATGTAGTAGTCGTCGACCCCGACGTTGACGTCGACCTCGAACGCGTTGAAGCTCCCGCGGCGGAGCCCGCCGCCGAGGAGGGCGTCGAAGTCCGGGATCCCGGTAGAGTAGTAGCGATCCGGGTCCGGGGTCGCCGGCCACGCTGTGGCCGAGCCCTTGCCGTTCATCGTCCCCATGATCCCGAGGGCCTCGAACCGGCCCCCGTCCAGGGTGACGGCGTAGCGCGCCCGCCCGATGTTCGTCGCCCGGAGCTTCTCCAGGCGCAGGTGGCGGACGCGGCGTTCGTCCAGCTCCTCACGCTGGATCGAGATCAGGCCGTCGACCAGGTACTCGATCCCGCCGGCCTCGGGCTTCTCCAGGATCATCACGACGTCGGTGCTGGAGCCCTCCACCAGGTCCTTCTGGAGGGCCATGACGAACTCCTCCATCTCGAGACCGTACTTGTGGGTCACACCCTCGAGGGAGTCGATGACGAGGAGCGCCTTCTCCGGCAGCGCGCGCTCGATGCGGTTGTAGACGTTCTCCACCTCGGGCATCGGGCTGCGCTTCAGGAGCGCGGTCAGGTGGGTCCGGTCGACCCGCGTCGGCGCGCCCCGTTCCTGCCCGAAGCTGCCGAGGACCTCCCGCCCCGCCTTGATCTTCTTCTGTTCGCTGTCGGGCAGCTCGGTGGGCCGGGGCTTCCCGCTCGCCTGGATCGTGTCGAGGAACAGCTTCGCGGCGTCGAGGATCCGCGAGCGCATCTCCGTGGTGCGCAGCCACGGGAACTGGCGGTAGAGCGACTCGTCGCCGACGCGCGTCGACAGGTAGAACGAGCGGGTCGGCTGGCCGAGGCGCTCGAGCAGTTCGAGCCCGAACGTCGTCTTGCCGGTCCCCGCGCCGCCCTTGATGATGAGCGAGCGCCCGCCCTTTCCACTCAGGAACGAGACCACCTCCGGTGGTACCCGTCCCACCGTCCCTCCGTTCTCTTCGGCCATGCTTACCCGGGGTCCGTCGGTCGGAGCGAGGGTCCCGGCAACCCCCGTACCATCGAGCGCACCGCGTGCAAATGGGAGGCCTACCTAACTAAAGCTTTTCGCGGACGCCGGGGGGTCGCGGACCCTTACGGGGCCGCCGCGGCGCGGGCCGCGGCCCGCGCGGCCGCGACCGCCTCGCGGAGCGGCGCGCCGGGCTCGCCGACCGCGGTCGCCGCCGAGGGGTTCCCGCCCCCCTTCCCCCCGAACGCCGGCTTCGCCGCGTCGATCACCGCCAGGGCCGACACGCCCGGGGCGGTCGATCCGGCGAAGACCGTCCCCTTCCCGTCCCGCTCGGACGCGAGGATGACGACCCTCCCGTCGACCTTGCAGAGGAGCCTCGAGAGCTCGGTGAGGCCCGCTCGGTCGAGGTCGACCGTCGCGGCGACGACCGTCGCCTGGGCGACCGTCTCGGTCCGGGACGGGTCCCGGAGGAGCTCGGCGGCGAGCCCCTCGAGGTCGCCCTTCGTCCGGGCCCGAGCGAGCTTGCGGCCCTCCTCGACCTCCGCCAGCAGGCGGTCGATCCCTTCGGGGAGGTGGTCCGGCGGGACCCCCAGGCGGCGGGCCGCCTCCCGCAGGATCGCCTCGTGCTCCTCCCGGAGCTCGAGGGCGCGTTCCCCGCTCGCGAACGAGAGGCGCACGACCCCGTCCTGGATCCGCTCGACGTCGAGGAGCTGGATCGCACCGACCTCGCTCGTGTGGGTGCAGTGGGTCCCTCCGCACGCCTCGACGTCGAACCCCTCGACCTCGACGATGCGGAGCTCCTTGCCGGGTACCGCTCCCCCCTGGTACAGGGTGAAACCGAACCGACGCTCGGCCTCGGTGCGGCTCTCGAAGTAGCTGCGCACGAGCCGGTCCTCGCGGACGACCGCGTTCACCCGGCGGTCGACCTTGCGGAGCTCGTCGGCCGTCAACGCCCGGAAGTGGGTGACGTCGATCCGGGCGAGCTCGGGCGCCTTGTGCGCGCCCGCCTGCCAGACGTGCGGTCCGAGGACCTCCCGGAGCGCCCCGTTCAGGAGATGCGTCGCGGTGTGGTGTTGCATGAGCTGGGTCCGCCGCGTCGGGTCGATCCGGGCCCGGACCCGGTCGCCGGCGTGGAACGGCGCGGGTCGCTCGAGCCGGTGGAGGACGTGCGGGCCCTTGCGGCCGACATCGACGACCTCGAGGTCCGAGAGATGCCCCCGGTCGGCGACCTGGCCCCCCCCGGTCGGGTAGAAGTAGGTCCGGTCGAGGACCACGTGCGGACCGTCCACGTGGACGACGTGCGCCTCGAACGACACGGTGTACGGGTCGAGGTAGTACAGGACCTCGGTCGCGGGAACGCCCGCCGGCACCGACGGGAACCCCTCCGACGCGTCGACGTAGTCGGTGGTCGGCCGCTCGGACTCGTGCCGCGCGGCGACCAGGGCGTAGAAGTCGTCCGGGATCGGAGGGGGCTCGGTCAGCTCCTCGACGGCGACGTCGGGGGGGACCCCGAGCGAGTCGTACCAGCGTAGGAGGTCGTCGCCGGTGACGCGGTTGCCCTCGCTGCGGGCCTTCGCCTCGTGGCGGCGGATCGTGACGCGCGCCCGCTCGATCGCCTCGCGGTACCGGTCGATCTCGGCCTCGACCACGCGGCGCAGGTCGTCGCGGTGCTCGCCGATCTCCGGGAAGTCGCGCGCGAGGTCCCGCCCGACGCGGTCGAGGAGCACCGTCAGCTCGGGCGCCTCCGGGACCTTGGCGAGGATGCGGAGCGAGCGTCGCAGGAGGAGGCGGGCGAAGTACCCCTCCTTGCTGTTCGACGGCACGACCCCGTCGACCAGGAGGAAGTTGAGCGCGCGGGCGTGGTCGATCAGGACCGCGGCCTCGCGGGGAGGGAACGTCCGGCGGACCTCGTCGTACTCCGCCCCGAACACGGCCTCGTAGGCGGTCTTCGTCCCCTGGCTCGCCCAGACGAACCGCTCGAGCCCGTAGCCGGTGTCGACGACGGTGAGCGGCATCGGCTCGAGCTGCTCGCCGTTGCGCACGTACTCCATGAACACGAGCGTGGCGAGCTCGAGCCCGGACGCGCCGACGCTGAGCGACGGGCCGAGATTGCCGCCCCCTTCCCAGACCTCCTCCTTGTAGGTGATCGCCTTCGGGTCCGCCCCGAGCTCGCCGGTCAGGAGCTCGTGGCAGAGCTCGACGCAGTGCTGCTTGAAGTAGACCTCGTGCCCCGGGCGGTTGAACGCGTGGTGGGCGAGCATCTCGAACAGCGTCAGGTGCCGGCCGCTCCGTCCTACCTCCTCGAGGTCGATGAACCTCAGCGAGGGCTGGGAGACCGTCAGCGGGTTCGCGGGGGGCGGCACCGCTCCGCTCGTGACCCACGGCTGGAAGTCGTAGATCGACGCCTGCGTGAAGAAGACGTCGTTCCGCCATCGCGCCACGGTCGGGTAGCGGCGGATGCGGGTGTGGCCCCGGCGCTCGAAGAACGACAGGTAGCTCTCCCGCATCTCCCGCAGGGCGTACGGGCGGCGGAACAGCGGGTGGCCGATGAACCCGTACGGCCGGCAGGGCGCCTCCTGGCATCGGTCGTGGTCGCCGAGCGTCCAGAACGCCTGGCCACAGCCCGCGCAGGTCCTTCGCGCAAAGCCGTTCGTGCGGAAGAACGGGAGGTCGTACTCCGCGGGGTCCATCGGCGGCGGCCTACGCCCGTGCCAAGATAAGGTCCCGCGAGGCTCGGACCCCCGGAGGCCGGAGCGAGGTGGCGGACCGGGGCGTTGGAGGGGATCGACCGCCCTCGAACCCGCCGAACGCCCCGGCGGGGCGCACCCGGGCTACCGCGCTGCTGATCGCCCTGCGGTTCGGCTACGCCTACAACTGGTTCGATATCGGGCCCGCCCTCCCGAGGATCGGCTCGACGTTCGCCGTCGGCCCCGCCGCCTGGGGCCTCCTCGTCGCCGGGTTCCTCGTCGGCGCCGGGGCGACGCAGGTCCCGGCCGGGTTCCTCGCTCGGCGGCACGGGGAGCGCCCGGTCGCCCTCGCGGGCGTCGGGCTCCTCGCGCTCGCCGCCTTCGCGGGGGCGTTCTCCCCGTCGTACGCGGTCCTCCTCGCGACCCGCCTCGCGGCGGGCATCGGGGCCGGACTGTTCTTCTCGCCGGCGATCGGCTGGGTCGGTCGGCTGTTCGGACCGGGCGAGCGGGGGCTACCGGTCGGGACGTTCTCCTCGGCGTTCAGCGCCGGCGCCGCGGCGGGGTCGTGGGAGCGGCGCTCCTCGTCCCGGCGGTCGGCTGGCAGGCCGACCTCGCGCTCGGGGCGTTGGGGCTCG
>DASPQN010000104.1:0-12868 GCA_035624925.1 Thermoplasmata archaeon | reverse complement strand
TCGACTGCGCGCTCGCCTTGGCGGTCAGGGAGACACCTCACCCCGCCGTTCGGAGCTTGCTCCCGGGGAGGCGGCCGTTTCACCAGATCCCGGCGGATCCTCCGGGGCGACCCCATCCTCGTGCCGCCGGGCTGTGTCGTTTCTGCTCCGGAGCTCGGACTCTCGCCCGTCGGGCTCCCACCCGACCCCGCGTCTCCCGGAGAGGGGACTTTCCTCAGCGGCCGGTCGTTGCCGATCCGGACCACCGTCAGCTGCCCACCACCTCCTGGCGAGGGTGAACCGGCGTCCCTCCCGAAAAGGCCTGCGGACGGGCTGTCGCCCCCGGGTCGCGCCGCGGGGGGAGGCAAAGCCCGAAATCCCCCGACACCGTGGAGCAGGCGTGCAAGGCCGTGCTCGCCAAGGCCGCCGACCGCTCTCCAAGGGGCCGGCAGGCTCGGGACCGCCGACCACTGGACCCACGCTCGTCCCGTGCGTGATGCTCCGTCGGGGCGAGATCTGTCTACCGGCGACTGACGGACCTGTGCCCGCGCGAACAGCGGACGGCGGGAAGCTCGACCCGTTCGAGGTCGTCGACCGGCTTGTCGCCGAGTATCCCCTGCTCTACCTCGTCGACCTCGATGGCGTCGAGCGGGCGGAACCCCAGCTCGACTTCCTCCAGGAGCTGGCCCGCGATGCGGTCCTTTGGGTCGACGGCGGCGTGCGCAACGCCGACCAGGCGATCGACATCCTCGTCACGGGTGCGCAGCGCGCGGTGCTCTCGAGCGCGACCCTCCTGGGCGCGAAGGAGGTGCGACGTTCGTGGCGACTCTCGACCGAGCTCGTGTTCGAGGTCGAGCTCGACGCCCAGGGCCTCGTGGCCCCGGGCGATTGGGGAACGACCGACCCGTTGGAGCTCGTGCGCGTCGTCCGTGAGGTCGGTGTCGACCATGTCGTCGTCTCACCACGGGAGATCGATCCCGATTGGGCGCTCGTCCGGGCCGTGGCCACCGGGGGGCCCACGTGGGTCGATGGGTCGTTCGACGAGGCCGCCCTCTCCGACCTCAGAGCCTCGGGCGCCCGAGGGGGGATCTTCCACATCGACCGGATCCTCGGAGCGACCATCGCTCCAGTGTCCGCATCCGCCCCCCTTCCGAGCCAGACCGACGCCGAGCGCGATGATGAAACCTAGAACCGGCTGAACCATGATGAATGATGGGCGAGCTGAGCGCACGGCAGGGACCGGCCCCGTCGGCATGGCGTTAGACCCCCATGGCGACGGGCGCGGGTAGGGGAGCTGGTGGAGCCGAGAAGGTCTCCAAGCGTCCGAGAAACCCGCGCAGTACCCACAGGGCTTGCAACGAGGTCGTTTGCCTCAGCGGCTTGGGGCCGACGACCATCGCGTGAACCCCATCGGGCGCTCTTTCCTCGTCAAGACCATCTCCGCCGCGACGTCGCGGGCGTGGGCTGGCATGGCCAGTCCTGCCGCTGCGAAGCGACGGGGCCGAGCCTGCAGACAACGCGCTGCCCCCTCCGCGCAAGACCTCGACCATACACCCTCTCCTCTCCGTTCGTCCGCGTACCGCTTGCTCGCTTCATGCCGCCACGGTGCCTTACGGGCCACGGCGTCCTCCGGGCAGGGTGACGACAAACGTCGTGATAGAACGTCGGTCGTCTCCTTAACCGAAGTCCTTAGACCTGCACCGCGTTCCAGGCCCCGAACGTGACCCCCGAACCCCGTGACCGTGCCGAGGGAGCCCTCGAAGGCTTGCGTGTGCTCATGGGCGCGATATGGGTCGCAAACTTGCTGTTCATCGTAATCCCAGCGGCGGGGTACTGGAGCACCTTCGCGTCCGTGGCTGCATCCTACGGACCCAGCTCCCTCGGTGGAGCCGGCTTTGCAGAGTTTGTCTCGACCCACCCGCTTGTCTTTGCGTGGATCATCGCGTTGGTGACGGCCTATCTCGCTGTGGCCTTCCTGTTCGGGTTCACGACCCGGCTTGCGTGCATAATCGGCTTCGGATTCTCCTTGGCCTTCCTCCTTACTCAGTGGGGGCAGACCGTGAATACCCCAGGGGGAACCGACGTCGGGGCCCACCCGCTCTACATGCTGGTGTACGCTGTCCTGTTCGCCGGCGGAGCCGGTAGCTCGTGGTCTGTAGATGCAAGACTCGCAGGGCGTACGGGACTCGCCCGAATCCTGAGGTGGATAGGGTCCCCCGGCCCACGTCCGCCCCAAACGTGAGGGTGTGCGCAAGGCGTGGTCCATCTCCACGGCCGCCACCGCGGAAGTTGTGGCGCGACTCTCCAAGTCGCCGATGCACCGGCCTGCTCGGGGGCCCCTTACTCCCCCACGCGATCGCTAGGACCCACCGGATCGACCTGGAGGCAAGTCAATCGCGGGGTCGCACCGCCGAGCGCGTCTATTAGCCCGCCGGGCCTGCGGGTCCCTCGGGAGGACGCCTCTCGATGCCGGTCGAGCGGATTCAAATGCGCCGCGGTCGAGCATTTGGGCTAGTCCTAGGGACCATTCTGATTCTGTCGGGCTTGTTCGGGTTCGCCGTGGTCGCGGACTATTGGTCGCACTCGATGTGCTCGGCCACGAGCTTCTACTGCTCTCCCCACTCCGCCCTCAACCAGTCGAATGCGACCACCATCGTTGTGGGGTCCGTGACGTCCACCGGCGTGCTGGTCCTCGGTGGCGTGGTCGCGTTTGTAGCGGGGTACTTCCCGTACCCAGATCAGACAGGGATCGACTCATCCATCTCCAGACACCGCAAATCCGATCCCGGCCCGTCGGGGTTCGCCCAGACAGCCGAGGTTCCAGCCGACCGCGCAGTTGATCCCCCCGAGAAGTCGGCGTAGGCTGCAAGCTCTTGGTGAAATCGACAGCATCCCCGTTCCGCCAGCGATATAGCAGCCCCCGGCTCGCACGGGGCCCCTTACTCCCCGGCTCGTCGGAAAGGAACGAACGGGTTACGACTCGGGCAGCTTTTCACCGCAGGCGGGACAGAACTTCGCCGTCCCTGGCAGGTAGGCACGGCCACACCCCTTGCAGACCACCGGTGGGACCGCATACCGGGTTCCTCTCGGCGGAGTGGCCATGATGACGAACGACGCGACAAGCAGGACAGCACCGACGAGGGCGATCTCGGTCCCGATCCCGTCGTAGGGGTAAGAGCAGCCGCCGCCGAACGGCGCGCAATCCTTGTACGTAGCGATCATGTAACCGACGGCAATCAGCACGGCAGCGACCAACAAGCCTCCGAAGCCGGCGGACAGGTATGCATAGTCGGAGCGGTAGAGGCGATCCGCTGACGAGCGGTCCGACGATTCGGCCACAGGTGGCGGAGCGAATCCGCCTAGTCAAAGGTTCCTGCTCGGGGCCCTTCAAATTAGCGACAGCGCCAGGCTCGCTCGGGGTCCCCCACCCTCCCGTCTCCTGAGGTCGACCCTGGTTCCGAACGACCTTATACCGGCAGTTCGTCCGTCCTTGGTCGAACCGGTCTGGGCGAGCCCGGGCCGAAGCGACGGGAAAGGATACTCCGTGAAGTGGCAGCAAGTGGTGGCCTCGGTAGGCGTCGCGACAGTACTCGCGTTCCTGATCGCCGGTGCGACAGGGGCGCTGCACGGACCCCCGGCCTCCGCGGGTCGCTCGACCGTCGGCGCGGTGGCCGCGATCGTGAGCCCGTCCCAGACCAGCGCGCCCGGCCCCAGCTGCCCCTATTCGGGTCCGCTCGGGGGACTCAACACAGGGGAAGCCGTCGGCGTCCTTGTGGTCCTAGTTCTCGCCGGGTTCGGCGGCGGGCTCGTGATAGGGCGCCGCTTCCTGAACCCTCAGCCGCTCCCCCCAGGAATCTATGCTCCCGGCTCGGGCACCTCCGGCGGTGGAGCTGGCAGGATAAAGGAGGAAACATGGACCGACGGCGGAAAGACTGCTGGGGATGAGACCTCCCGCGACCCCGCGCTCAATCCGCAGCCACTCCCTCCCGGAATCGTGGCCCCGAACCCTTCGGGCGGGCCAAGCACCACCGGCGGTGGGGACAACAGGGCCCGTGCGGCACGAAAGGCAGGGGGCGGCAACACCCCCGGCCAGGAATACTCCGACGCGGAAGGAGAGTCAAAGGTCTGAACCAAACGAACTACCTCCGCAACATGGGCGGCCACCGGCCGTCCCGATCGCACCCGGCTCGCTCGGGGACCCCGTACTCCCCAGGTCCCCGGCTGAACGTGGACTTCAGCGGAGTCGAGGGAGCCCCCCTCCCCCTGACGCAGGGCGGCAAGGATTCCCGGTCTCGGACCGGCGGGCCTTCACCAGAACTTGAGTGCGAGCGAGCGAACCTGCGCCAACCCGACCGTGTGCTGCACGGTATCGGCGGATCGAACCGCTAGGGTTTTCCGTGCCCGCTCATCGCACGCGGCACCGCCGATGGCCGCCGGAGGAGACGTGGAGCTGACGCTGCCGGACGGGAGCAAGCGCTCGGCCGTTCCCGGGACGTCCGTCGGTGAGGTGCTGCGTCAGTGGGCCCCCGCGGACGGCACCAAGTTCCTCGCCGCCCTTTTTGACGGAAAGCCCGTCGACCTCGCCTTCCGGCCGACGCGCGCCGGCGCGCTCGCGCCCCTCGCGTTCGCCGACCGCCAGGGGTGGGAGATCCTACAGCACTCGGCCGCCCACCTGGTTGCGAAGGCCGTGGTGGAGACGATTCCCGAAGCGCTGCCGACCGTGGGTCCGCCGACCGAGGACGGGTTCTACTACGACTTCGACGTCCGTCCGTTGACCCCGCCGGACCTCGAGGCGATCCGCGAGGCGATGGCGAGGTCGATCCGTGCCAACGAGCCGTTCGTCCGGCGGGAGCTCTCCCGCGACGCCGCCCGGGAGCTGTTCGCCCGCAACGCGTACAAGCTCCGGTACATCGCCGAGACCCCCGAGGGCGAGGCGATCTCGGTCTACGACACCGGCGGGTTCACCGACCTCTGCCGCGGGCCCCACGTGCCCGAGACGAAGTGGCTGGAGGGGGTCCACGTCCTGGGCTTCTCCGCGGTCGAGGCCGGCAAGGAGCATCCCCGTCCGCTCCAGCGGGTCCGGGGCGTCGGGTTCCCGAGCCGGGGCGAGCTCCAGGCGTTCCTCAAGCTCCGGGAAGAGGCCGCGGCCCGTGACCACCGGACGATCGGCCAGCGACAGGAGCTGTTCATGTTCACCGAGCAGGCCCCCGGGTTCCCGTTCTGGCTCCCGAACGGGATGGTGATCGTCCGCGAGCTCGAGAAGTTCGTCACCGAGCACCTGCGCAAGGCGGGGTACGTCGAGGTCCGGACCCCGCTCCTGTTCGCGAAGTCGGTCTACGAAACGAGCGGCCACTGGTCGCACTACCTCGAGAACATGTTCGTCAGCGTCGTCGACGATCAGGAGTACGGGTGGAAGGCGATGAACTGTCCCGGGGCGATGATGATCTTCGGCTCGCGTCCCCGCAGCTACCGCGAGCTCCCGCTCCGTCTCGCGGAGTTCGCCCCGCTCCACCGGCGCGAGGCGAGCGGGACGCTCCACGGCCTGCTCCGGGTCCGTGAGCTCACCCAGGACGACGCCCACATCTTCGTCACCGACGAGCAGATCGAGCCCGAGATCCGGGTCCTCCTCGACTGGATCCGCGAGGCGTGCGCGACGTTCCGCCTCCAGTACGACTTCGAGCTCTCGACCCGGCCGGCGTCGTTCCTCGGCGACGCCGCGGACTGGGACAGGGCGGAGGCGACGCTCCAACATGTCCTCCGCGAGTCCGGCTCGCCGTTCCGGCCGTCGCCCGGGGAGGGGTCGTTCTACGGGCCGAAGATCGATATCCACCTCCGCGACAGCCTCGGTCGTCCGTGGCAGACCGGCACGATCCAGCTCGACTACCAGCAGCCGAAGCGGTTCCACCTCGAGTACCAGGGGCCGGACGGCGCCCTCCACACCCCCGCGGTCGTCCACCGGACGATCCTCGGGACCTGGGAGCGGTTCGTCGGCATCCTGACGGAGCACGTCGCCGGTCGCTGGCCCCCCTGGCTCGCGCCGGTCCAGGTGAAGGTCCTGCCGGTCACCGACCGTCATCTCGAGGCGGCCCGGGCCGTCGCGGCCGAGCTTTCGGCGGCGGGGTTGAGGGCGAGCCACGGCGCGAGCGACGCCACGCTACCGAAGAGGATCCGCGAGGCGGAGCTGGAGCGCGTGCCGTACGTGGTCGTCATCGGGGACCGGGAGGTCGCCGACGGCTCGGTCTCGGTCCGCATCCGGGGGACCCGGCAGGCCAGATCGTTCTCCCGCGCGGAGTTCCTCGGTCACGTGACCGAGAAGGTCCGCCGCCGCGAGTTCGACCCGTAGGGGGGCCGTCGCGCGGGCGTCCCGCGTCCCGGCGGCTAGGTTCGGCCGCGGCGGGCCCTGCGGACGTCCATGAGCGCCGCGAGGTACGAGGTCTCGACCACGGTCGAGTCCAAGTGGTGCGTGGAGCGGAGGTGTTCGCGCATGCGGGCGATCTCGATCGAGACGGAGCAGTACTTGCAGACGACCCGGAGACGGCGGGTGCCGGAGTCCTGCAGGTCCGTATAGTCGACGGCCGGCACGCCCCTCCCAAGTCCGCGGTACCGTCATAATGACTCCCCCGGAGAGGGCGCGGCCCTCCCGGGGTTCCGGCGCGGCCCTTCGCAAGAGTTAATACCGTACCGCCGTGAAACGGCCCCGTTTCCACGAGGTTGCTATGGGACTCGATACCGGGCAGCTGGAGCTGCTGATCCTGCTGAGCTCTGTCCTCGCGTTGGCCTACGCGGGCGTGCAGACCGCCCTCCTCCTCCGGGAGGACGAGGGAGACGAGAAGATGCGCTCGATCTCCGGGGCGATCCGGGAAGGGGCGATCGCCTTCCTCCGCCGCGAGTACACCGCGGTCTTTGCGGTCGCGGTGGTCCTCGCCGTCATCATCGCCTTCGCCTTCGGCATCACGGGCGACGGGCCCCGGCTCGCCGTGGGGTTCCTCTTCGGGGCGGCCGGTAGCGCGCTCGCGGGGGCCGTCGGCATGCTCGTCAGCGTCCGGGCGAACGTCCGGACGGCCGCGAAGGCCCGCTCCGCGGACCTCCCCGCCACGATGAGCTACGCGTTCCGGGGCGGGAGCGTCACCGGGCTCTCGGTCGCCGGCCTCGCGCTGCTGGAGCTGGTCGGCTTCTACGTCGTCTTCGGGGGCAACGTCCTCGAGATGGTGGGCCTCCTGTTCGGCGCCTCGCTGATGAGCCTGTTCGCGCGGGTCGGGGGCGGGATCTACACGAAGGGTGCGGACGTCGGCGCCGACCTCGTCGGGAAGGTCGAGGCCGGCATCCCCGAGGACGACCCCCGCAACCCGGCGGTCATCGCCGACAACGTCGGCGACAACGTCGGCGACTGCGCCGGGATGGCGGCGGACCTGTTCGAGACGTACGTCGTCACCGCCGTCGGCACGATGCTCCTCGCCTACCTGATCGGCAACGGCAAGGCGGGCTACGTCGGCAACTTCTTCGGCCAGTTCCCGAACGCGGTCCTCTACCCGCTCGTCATCAGCGCCTGGGCGATCGTCGCGACGCTCATCGGCACCGCGTTCGTCCGGATGCGCCCGGGAGGGACGATCATGGGGGCCCTCTACCAGGGGCTCGCCGCGACGACCGGCGTCGGGATCATCGGCCTCTACTTCCTCGACCACTACCTGATGAACGGGAACTCGGGCGTGTTCGTCGCGACCGTCGCCGGGCTCCTCGTGATGATCTTCATCGTCATCCTGACCGACTACTACACGAGCTCGAAGTACTCACCGGTCCACCGCATCGCGGAGTCCGCGCAGGCCGGCGCCGGCCCGACGGTCATCACCGGCCTCTCGGTCGGGCTCGAGTCGGTCTTCGTCTCGGGCCTCGTCATCGTCGCCGCGACCCTCGTCAGCTACCTCGCGGTCGGCTGGCAGGGCTGGTGGGTGTTCCCGAACAAGTTCCTCGGGCTCTACGGGATCGGTCTCGCCGCCGCAAGCATGCTCGCCGTGACGGGGATGATCATCTCCATCGACGCGTTCGGCCCGATCACCGACAACGCCGGCGGCATCGCCGAGATGTCGAACCTCCCGCAGGAGGCGCGCAACGTCACCGACCCGCTGGACGCCGTCGGGAACACGACCAAGGCCGTCACGAAGGGCTACGCGATCGGCTCGGCCGTGCTCGCGGCGCTCGCGCTCTTCGCCGCGTACACGTTCGCCGCCGCGAACAACGCGAACACCCCGTGGCTGAACTTCACCTCGAGCCTCACGGTCGACAACCCGCTCGTCGTCGCCGGCCTGATCATCGGCGCGATCCTGCCGTTCTTCTTCACGTCGTTCCTGATGAACGCCGTCGGGGTCGCGGCGCAGGCGATCGTCTTCGAGGTCCGGCGCCAGTTCCGGGAGATCCCCGGGATCCTCGAGGGGACGGGCAAGCCGCTCTACGGCAAGTGCGTCGACATCGTCACCCTCACCGCGCTCCGCCAGCTCGCGGTCCCCGCGATCATCGGGGTCGCGACGCCGCTCGCCGTCGGCTTCCTGCTCGGGCCGCTCGCCCTCGCGGGCCTCCTGCTCGGCGTGATCCTCGCCGGCTTCCCGCTCGCGATCATGATGACCGTCGGCGGCGGGGCGTGGGACAACGCGAAGAAGTTCATCGAGAGCGGCAACTTCGGGGGCAAGCACTCCGATGCGCACAAGGCCGCGGTC
Source organism: Thermoplasmata archaeon (assembly GCA_035624925.1). Taxonomy (GTDB): domain Archaea; phylum Thermoplasmatota; class Thermoplasmata; order Lutacidiplasmatales; family UBA184; genus Lutacidiplasma. The sequence goes on along the minus strand of DASPQN010000104.1, from coordinate 4,181 downwards.
GTCGGCGACACGGTCGGCGACGCGACGAAGGACACCGCCGGGCCGGCGATCAACCCGCTGATCAAGGTCGTGAACACGATCTCCATCCTGTTCGTGGCGCTGATCATCGCGCACTCGGTGGTCCACTTCTGAGGGTCGGGCCCTCCGCGGCCGGACGCCGCCCGCCCCGGGGCCGGTAGGCCCTAGCTACCGGACCACCGGACCGCGTCCGGGGAGAACGTCAGGTTGACCCCGACCGCCCCCCCGTCGACCGTCACCGACCCTGGGGCCGGCGTCGCGAAGCCCTTCACCGGCTTGACGGAGTAGGTGTACGTCCCGTTGGGGACCGAGAACGTCAACGTCGAACCGGTGGTGCTCTGGTCGTGCGTCCCCTTGCGGGAGCCGCCTGGGCTCAGCACGACCGTCCAGCGCTTCCCGCCCGTGAGCCCGCTCTCGGAGAACGAGAGCGCGTAGCGGACCTCGCTGAAGGCGACCTTCAGGGTCCCGCCCCCGAGGGTCAGGTCGACGGTGCCGCTCCCCGGCACCGCCGCCCCGTGCAGCCGCACGGTCTTCGTGTAGCCGGCGATCGAGGCAACGACGTACGGATAGTTCGCCCGCGTGAGGTTCTTGACGGCCACGCTGGAGCGCACCGGGCAATCGCTCCAGCCAGCGAGGGAGACGCACCATGGGGACTTCCGGGGAAGGCCGCTCTCCTGGAACGTCAGCGTAACGGTCTTGCCCTTCGTGAACGCGAAAGCCACGACGGCGTTCGCGCCGGCCACCGTGACGTTCCCGGACGGCGGCACCCCCGTGACGACGTAGCCCGAGGGGCCCCGGATCAGGTACGGGTAGGTGCCGTTCGCTTCGCCGAAGACGACCGAGCCGTTGGTGCTCGAGCGCGAGACCCCGTCCAGGCCCACGCTCCAGCTCTTCCCGGACGGTAGGCCGGTCTCCTCGAACGTGACGTTGAGCGGCTGGAGGCTGTAGGCCGTCAGCAGGCCGTTCGTGCCGTAATCGCCGCTCGCGACGAACACCCTCCCGTCGGCGACGACCGGCTCCGTTACGGTCGACTGGCCGGCGGGGAGCGCGGCGCTCCAGAGGACCGAGCCGTTCGCCGCGTCGATGGCCTCGACGGCCGAACCCCCGCCGGCGAAGACGAGGCCGTTCGCCCAGGTGAGCGAACCGTAGATGTAACCTCCGCCGACCATCGGGGCGGTCCACGAGGGGCTGCCGTTCGCCGGGTCGACCGCGTACACGGTGCTTCCGCCGGCGAGGTAGAGCGTGCTGCCGTCGAACGCGCCCCCCGAGAAGCCTCCGCCGGTCGACAGGTTCCAGACCGGTCCCCAGGTGCCGTTGACCGAGACGTTCGAGCGGTCGAGGGCGTAGGCGACGCCGTTCTTGTTGCTCGCCACGACCATCGGCGTCCCGCCAGCGGTCCGGAACAGGGTGGGCGTCGAGCCGAAGTCCGAGTCCTGGCCCTCCACGTTCGGGACCTGCCAGGAGCCGAGCGGTCGGAGCGTCGTGGCGTTCAGGCCGACGATCGCGTTCGCGTACTCGGGGTACGCCGGCGGGTTCTCGTTCCCTGTGGCGACCCAGACCGTGTTCGTCGCCGGGTCGAGCGCGGGGGTCGCCCAGATCGACTCGCCGACCTGGCCGACCGGGGTAGCGTTGAACTGGGCGGTGATGTTGTGGGAGGCGAGGCTCACCTCGAGGAGACCCGCGGGCACGAGCGGGTTGTCGAAGCAGCTCGCCGTGCCGACGTAGAGCGCGCCGCCGTAGACGAGCGCGCTCGCCCAGGCGTAGTAGCCGTCGGCCTCCGAGCCCGGCAGGATACGCCACTCGGTGGCGCCCGTCGAGGCGTTGAGGGCGTACCAGTAGCCGTCCCCGCCGCCGAGGTAGAGCGTGCCGTCGGCGTACGCCGGCGTGGAGGAGATCCCCATCGGCGTGTAGCCGCCGCAAGCGATGTCCGTGCCGAGGTACGTCGTCCACAGGACGGCTCCGTCGGAGGCGTTGACGGCGTACTCGTCCCCGTTCCACGACCCATAGTAAACGGTCCCGTTCACCACGATCGGCGCGCTGAAGTCCGACCCGTTCGACGCTAGGGACCAGACCGGCTCGAGCGCCGCAACGTTGGCTGGGGAGATCGTCCGTTCACTCGGGTTCGCCCCGGTGCGCTCGACGTCGTACATGTAGGTCGTCCAGGACACCCCGCCCGCGTCCGGCGAGGCGCCGCTCACGGCCGACCCGGTTCCCGGGGGTTGGACCCCGCCGACGCCATCGGCCGCATGACCCGCCGAGACCGCGGCCGCGGAGACGGGGAAGGCTGCAAGGAACCCGAGCAGGACAACGACGCCGGTCCGGAGCGGGCCCACGGATGGACTGTAGTCGCCAAGGTTCTTGAACTGTGCGATTTTCACCGGCGCCAGAACTGGGCCGCTCTCGCTCCCCGAGAAGTCCGGACCCGTGGACGGCGAACGGCTCCGGGCACCTGTTGATATAGGGACGCGAGATGTTCGTCGCGAGGACGCGATGTGCGACACCTGCGGTTGCAAGTCGAAGAAGAAGCCGTAGTCCGGACCGTCCCTCCCACGGATCCTTCCGCGCCGACCGTACCGTAGATTCTTCCAGGCCTTGGCCATGCCCCTGGACTGAGGGCCCCAGGGCAGAACTCAGCGCCGTCGGGAACCGCTAGCCCCCTCGCGGGCGTTCCGGTCTCTCGTCGGGTCGAGGGGCGGCCGCTCAGGCGTAGTGGGGCAGGCTCGAGCGGTCCTTCTTTGCCGCCTCGCGCTGCTCGCCCCGCTCCTCACGCTTGCGTTCCTTCTCGCACTCTTCCTCAGTCACCCAACCGAACTCGAGGTCCTCCGGGTGCTCGTGGGCGATGAACGCCCCGGCCTCGAACGCGCTCGAGAGGAGCTCCTCGAGGTTCTCGGCCTCGTTCCCCTCGAGCCGCCCGGCCGTCCGCCAGTACCAGTCCGCGGTCTTCCCGGCCGCGTGGAGGTACTCCGTGATGAAGTCGAAGATCGAGCTCCGGTCGTCCGCGAGCCGGACGTGGAGGTGACGGTCCTTGTCGTCCTCGTTCTTGGACGACGCCTCGGGCTCAGGGTCGGGGTTCGCCATCGACCCGGACTCAGGACGCCCCGAGCCTATAACGGGGCGCCGGACGGCAGGACCGGCGAACCGGCCGGTTGAAGAGCCGGTGTGTCGTGGCCCGCCTGATGGCCGCCATGACGCCCGAGGGGGACATGGAGGCGCCTCCCCCGGCCCCTCCCGGGGCGCCGGAGGCCCAACGCCACGCGCGGTACAATCACCTCCTCGGCCGGCTCCGCAGCCGCCAGATCACGATGGAGGAGGCGACCGAGCTGTTCGCCCTGATGCAGGCGATGCTGCGCGCGAGCGAGCTCGCCGCCCGGCGGGCGGCGACGGCCCCGACCGTCCCTTCCGCTGCGCCTGCCGCCCCCGCCGCGTACCGGGGTCGCGTCCCCGGGCCCTCCTCGGCGCCGGACGACATGTTCCTGGTCGGCCTGCTCGCGATGGGTGCGGGCGCCGGCCTTCTGGCGGCGATGGCGAGACGCCTCGGCGACGTGGTGCCGCCGCGCGACGCGGTCGACAAGGGCCCGACGGTACGACGCGGCCCGTAGGGGGCGGACCGGCGTGAGGCGCTGGGTCTTCGCCCATCTCGCCGATGCGCACGTCGGGGCCTGGCCACGCTCGGCGGCGTTCCGGGCGGCGCTCCGGGCTAGCGTCCTGCGCGCACTCGAGGTCGCCGAAGAGCGCGGGGCGGAGTTCCTGCTCGTCTCCGGCGACCTGTTCCACACCCCGGTGCCGGACCCGACCGAGGTCGCGCCGGTCGCCTCCGCGCTCAAGCGGCTGATCGACCGGGGCCGTCGGGTCTACGTGATCTACGGCTCCCACGACTACGTCGCCCACCGCACGAGCTGGCTCGACGTCCTCGCCGCGGCCGGCGTCTTCGTCAAGGTCGCTCCTGAGGCCGTGCGCTCCGAGGGGACGCGGTGGACGCTCCCGTTCCTCGTCGACGCCCCGACCGGCGCCCGGATCGCCGGTATCTCCGGCCGATCCCATGGGCTCGACCGGGAGTACTTCCGCGCCGTCGACGCGGAAGCGTTCCGCGCCGAGCCCGGTTTCAAGGTCTTCCAGTTCCACGCGGCCGTCGAGGAGTACCTTCCCGCCCATCTGCAGGAGCA
>DASPQN010000103.1:0-4724 GCA_035624925.1 Thermoplasmata archaeon | reverse complement strand
TAGAAGTGCGCCCGGGGGCAGAACGTGTACTCGGCGAGCTCGCTCGGCGTCGTCCACGGTGGCTCGCCCTCCATGGACGGCGCCGGGGCTGGTGCGACTTACGGATTGCCCTCGACGAGCAGCGTCGGGGACGCGGTCAGGCGTCGTCCGAGGACGGCGGAGCGCCCGGGGGTGCCGCGGACCCCGCCGCGCTCTTCGGGGAGGCCTTGGTCGTTCGCTTCGCCCGGGGCTTCTTTGCCGGCGTCCCGGGGGCATCGGCCGGGGGCCCGGTTCGAGGGACCTCGTCGGCGGGGCCTGTCGCGGGGGCCGTCGCCTTCGCGGCGGTCGCCGCCGGTGCGGGGGGCGCGGGCGAGCGCGCGGACCGGGCACGCGACGCGGCCGCGGTCGTGCGCTCGGCGCTCGAGCGCTCGGCGGTGCGCTTCAGCTCATAGGCCCTCGTCCACTTGAAACGGTGGCCGATGCGGCCGAGGTGGAGCTGCTGCTTGCGGCAGGACGACGAGCAGAACTGGTAGACGGTACCATCGCGCTTGACGAAGATCGTGCCGGTGCCCGGCTCGATCTCCTGGGCGCAGAACGTGCACTGGCGCTTCGCGACCATCGGTCCTCCGTTACCGGACGGAGAGCTTGCGGGCCTCGCGCGCCGTCTCGCGCAGGATCAGGACGTCCCCGAGGCGGATCGGCCCGGCGACGTTGCGGGTGATGATCTTCCCCCGGTCGCGCCCGGCGAGCACGCGGACCTTCACCTGGGTCGCCTCGCCGGCCATGCCGGTCCGCCCGACGAGCTCGACGACCTCGGCGGGGGAGCCTTTCTCCTCGGGCATCGACGCGCGGTCTCCGCGGGGAAGCTCACTTCCTCAGGTTCGGGAACGCGCCGGCGAGCTCGTCGAGGAGCCCCTTGCCCTCGCCCGCCTCGACGACGGCGACGCTCGCCGCCGACTTCGACAGGCCGGCGGACTGGCCGAGCCGCTGCTTCTTCGGGACGTAAACGTAGGGGATCCGCTTCTCTTCGCAGAGCATCGGGATGTGGACCAGGATCTCGACCGGGTCGACGTCCTCGGCCATGACGACCAGCTTCGCCTCGGCCCGCTCGCTCGACTTCGTCACCTCGTTCGTCCCGACGCGGACCTTGCCGGTCTCGCTCGCCACCTGGACGAGCTGCAGGGCCTTCTCGGCGAGGTCGTCGGGGGTCTCGAACCGCACGTAGATCGGTCGCGCCATGGTTCCTCGCGTCAGCGGAACCCCGAAGGGTCCTCGGCTCACGGGTGGGTCCCCTCCGAGGAACCTACCTACTTAACTCTGCCGGCCCGGGCCGAACGCGCCGGCCGCGCTCCGCCCCGAGGTCGCCTTATCGGGGTGCCGAGGCCGGCGGGGCCGGGTCGGTCCGCCCGCGGAACGCCTCCGGGGAGCTCTCCGGATGCGCGGCGAAGTGACGACGCGCCGGCTCGAGGAGCCGGTCGAGCGCGGCGGCGACCGCGCCCTTGAGGTCCTGCGGGTGGAGCTTCCCCTCGGACCAGGCCGACTCGAACGCCCCCGCGTCGTGGAACTCGACCGGGCCACCGTGCTTCGCCGCGCGGTCGACGGAGAGCCGGCCTTCCCAGGGCAGGACGATGTACCGGACGATCTCGACGACCGGGTTGCCCTCGAGCTGTTTCGCCGGACAGAACGCCGCGGCGACCCGGGCGTCGATCTCGGCCCGGTCGGACGGGATCCGGATCGCCGACCCCGGGTCGGACTTCGACATCTTCCCCTCGACGGTGCCCTCGACCGGGTCCATCCGCGCCCCGCCGCGGAGCGAGCTGAGCAGCGGGGTGTGGATCGCGCTCGGGACCGGCCAGCCGTAGTGGTGCGCGACCTCCCGGGCGAGCACGTGCGCCCGCCGCTGGTCCATCCCCCCGTAGGCGAGCTCGACCGGGAGCTCGAAGATGTCGGCGGCCTGCATCGCCGGATAGAACAGCTTCGCCGTGTCGAGGTTCGGCTCGTCCTCCGCGCGACCCATGATCGACATCGCGCGCCGGGTCCGGGCGAGCGAGGTCGCCTTCGCCACGCGGACCACCCGGGCCCAGTAGTCGGACGAGCCCGCGAGCTCGCTCGCCCAGCGGTACCGCACCCCCGGAAGGTCGGCGCCCAGGGCGCCGAACGTCGCCTCCATGTACCGTCCGGCGGCGCGGATCCGCTCGAGCTCGCCGCCCAGCTTGTCGTTGATCCACGCGTGCCAGTCGGCGAGGAAGACGGTCACGTCACAGCCGGCGCGAGCGAGGTCGATGATCTTCCGCGCCGTGATGAGGTGCGCCACGGTGAGCGCCCCGCTCGGCTCGAACCCGATGTACGCCTTCGGTCGCGCGCTCCGCTCGACGAGCCCCCGGACCTCGTCGACCGTGAGGACCTCGGCCGTGTCGCGGACGATCAGCTCGACGCGGGCGGAAGCGTCCACGGCCGGCGGAGGGACTCCGGTATAAAGGCGGGCGGGGCCGGCGCCCAGCGCCCCCTCGGAGAGCCGGGGGTCCGGGGGACGTCTTATGAGCCTCCTCCGCGCTAGTAGCGTTCCCGGTCCTATGGAAGGCTCCGCCGACGGCGCGACCTCGGTCGCCGAACCGGCGGCGTCACGCGCGAGCGAGCTGGCCCGCCTTCTCGGCGTGAGCGCCGACGGCGCACGACGCCTCGTCGGCGCCGGCCACGAGAGCCCCGAGGCGGCTCGCGCGCTCTCCGCCGACGAGCTCGACCGGCTCGGCCTGGCCCCGGCCGACCGGGACGCGGTGCTGCACCCCGCCTCCGCCGCGTCGGCCGGGCCCGGAGCGGACCCCCCGGCGTCCGCCAACCCCGACCAGATCGTCGAGCGATGGGTCGGTTCGGTCTCCAAGGTGGAGAAGGCGCGTCGCCCGAGGTTCGCCCCCAGCGGCAAGGCGTCCGCCGACGTCCTACGTCGCTGGGTCGACGGGGACGACCGCGCGATGGAGGACTGGATCCAGTCCTCCGAGGGGGTCCCCACCCCCACGCTCCCGTCGTCCGTCCCGGCCCCGGGGCGGGAGGCCGGCCCGCCGGGAGCCCCGTCCGAACCCGGGGTCGCCCCGTCGGTCCTCGACCGGGAGGAGACGGTCGTGCGATGGCTCACCGGGCTGCTGGACCGGGTCAAGAGCGAGCAGTTCGACCCCGCGTCCATGATCCAGGAGGTCCAGGAGCTCCAGCGGCAGCTGTACGACGAGCGGTCGCGGCGCAAGCAGCTCGAGGACCAGGTCGAGCACGTGAAACGCGGCTCGATCGCGGTGATCAAGTACGTCCGCTCCCGCGAGGCGAAGGAACGGGAGGCCGCCCTCCACGCCCAGGAGGAGGAGCTGGCCCGCCTCCGGCAGCGCCTTACGGTCCTCGAGGGCGCCGTCGGGCCGTCCCCGGCGGCCGTAGGGCCGCCGCCCTCGCCCCAGGGCGCGTCGGGGGTCGCGGCTTCGGTTGCCCCGCCATCGGAGGACGAGGAGCGGCTCCGCGAGGAGTGGGCCGCCCGGGAGCAGCAGTACATCGACCGGGAGACCGAGCTCCGCCGACGCGTCGTCCACCTCGAGGGGGAGGCGCGACGCCTCAGCGCCGAAGCCGACCAGGCACGGGGCCAGGCGGCCAGCCAGCCGACCGGCGCGCTCGACGCCGACGTCGCCCGGCGGCTCGCCGACGCGACCCAGCGCGAGCGGGACCTCGTCGCGCGCGAGAACGAGCTTCGGACGAAGTTCGAGGAGATCCGTATCGCCGCCGAGGAGCTCGAGCGGCGTCGCTCACCGCTCGAGTTCAAGGAGAAGGAGCTCTCCACCTACGACCAGCAGCTGGAGACGCGCCGTCGCGCGCTCGACCTCGAGGCCCGGCGCCTCGAGGAGACGCGGCGGGAGCTCGGCGTCGGGAAGGTCGCGTCGCCGAGCGAGACCGACCGGCTGGACGCGCTCCGGCAGGAGCTCGCGAAGAAGGAGGACGAGCTCCGGGGCCGGGAGAGCCTCCTCGCCGAGCGGACGCGGGACCTCGAGCGTCTCGCGACCGGCGCCGCCACGGCCGAGGCCGACCGGCTCCATGCGGAGAGCGTCGCGGACGCCGCCCCGGCGCGGGTCCGCAGCGGGGTACGACGCCTGGACGACCTCTTGTTCGGGGGATACCTCGCCGGCACGCAGCTCCTGATCAACGGTCCGGCCCACTCCGGCAAGGACGTCCTAGCGCGGCTGTTCTCCGTCGAGGGCCTCCGTCAGGGGATCCCGTCGATCTGGGTCGTCACCGACAAGACCTACAGTCAGGTCCGGGAGGACCTCCTCCAGCTGTACCCGGGCACGAGCGAGGCCGAACGCAAGGGCCTCCTCCGGTTCGTCGACCTCTACTCGCTCGCCGTCGGGGCGTCCGGTTCGGCCTCGGGGGTACGGTTCCTCTCGTCGACCGACCGGGGGGTCCTCGACCAGCTCTCCAAGGCGGTCGACGGTTACGCCGAGCAGCTGAAGGAGCAGTTCCGGACCTACCGGCTCATCTTCGAGTCGGTCTCCACCGTCACCGCGTACCTCGACACCTCGGCGACGTTCCGCTTCCTTCAACCGTTCGTCGGCCGGAGGAAGCTCGACGGCGCGGTCGGCTACTACGAGCTCGAGAGCGGGATGCACTCGGAGGCCGACCTCGAGACCCTCGAGCACATGGTCGACGGCTCGATCAACCTCAAGATCGAGCAGATGAAGACGTTCCTGGCCGTCCGCGGCCTGGGCGAGGCCCAGGCC
>DASPQN010000102.1:0-16964 GCA_035624925.1 Thermoplasmata archaeon | reverse complement strand
GCGAGGAGCTCCTCGACGACGATCCCCTCCCGTCGTACGGTGTCGACGCGAGGCACCTTGGGGTTCTTCTGGACCCGGATCCGTCGGGTGGAGAGAACGTCGTCGTAGATGGCATGCATCGACTCGTGGCTGGCCGGCTCGTAGATCGGGCCGCCGTAGGACGGCACGACCGTCGGGGGGATCACCGTCAGGAGGGTCAAGGCGGCGCCGTAGCGCGCCGCGAGGTCCTCGGCGAAATCGAGGGCGTGGTCCGCGTTCTCGGAGCCGTCGATCGCCACCACGATGTGTTCGAGCTTCGACATGTTCTCCGGTGCTCCGGGCTCGCCCGTTCGCCCTAGGAGCATACGGTCCGGCGGGCCTAAAGTTGTTTGGGACCCTGGGCCCCGGGCAGTGGAGGGCCCCTCGGCGGCGGGGCCGCAGACCGAGGCCCCCGCGCTACCGCGGCTGGTGCGGCCGGGGCCGGCGCGGGGTACCGACCGTGGCCCGCGTCCGTTCGTCCCACGCTGCACCGTAACGTACCATAACCTAATCAACCCCCGACGAGGCTTGACAGCATGAAGCGGACCCACATCTGGCCCAACCACGTCCACGTCCCCCACCTCGACAACCTCGTCCTTCCGCGGTCTCCCACAGAAACGCTCCCCGAGACCCTGGCCAAACTGGCCCGCTGGGGCGTCTCCACCGAGGCCGGCGACATCGAGGTCCACGCCGGCGCCGGGAGCCCCTGAGCCCTCCCGCGCTCGACGGGCCTCCGCCGGGGCGGGCCGGGCGGCACGGAGTGTTACGAATCCCAAATACGACACAATCTAATACCGGCCCCGGGTGGATGGACCGTGGGCCCGGACCCCCCTCCCCCGCCGGTTGACCTGCGTCTCACGGGTCGGGAGAAGTTCCGCATGGCGGCGATCGGCGCCGCCATCGTCGGAGCGACCGTCGTCGCCTTTGCCGTGTCGTTCGTCTACCTCCCGCACGGCTCGGGCTCGACGGTCGTCCACAGCTACCTGTTGTTCACCGGCCTCGGCCTGACGGCGTACATCCTCGGCCTTCGCCACGGCTTCGACGCCGACCACATCGCGGCGATCGACAACACGACGCGCAAGCTCCTCAACGACGGGCGACGGCCGCTGACCGTCGGGACCTGGTTCTCGCTCGGCCACTCGACCATCGTGAGCGGGATGGTCGTCGGGCTCGTCATCGCCACCGAATACGTCCAGCGCCACATCGGCCAGTTCGCGGCGGTCGGGGCGGTCCTCGGGACGCTGATCTCGGGCGCGTTCCTCCTCCTCATCGGGCTGATCAACCTGGTCATCGTCGCCGAGGTCTACCAGATCTTCCGCGGGCTGCGCGACCGCAAGCTGGACGAACGCCAGCTCGAGGACCAGCTGCAGAAGCGCGGGTTCCTCTACCGGTACTTCGGCCGGCTGTTCCGGATCATCGAGGAGCCGTGGCAGATCTACCCGATCGGGGTGCTCTTCGGCCTCGGCTTCGACACGGCGACCGAGGTGACCTTGATCGCGATCAGCATCACGGTCGGGGTATCGGGGGCGATCCCCCTCTGGGCCGTGCTCATCCTGCCGTTCCTGTTCGCCTGCGGGATGGTCCTCTCGGACACGCTCGACGGGTTCGCGATGCGCTACGCGTACGGCTGGGCGTTCCTCCGGCCGATACGGAAGATCTACTACAACCTCACCCTGACCGTCATCTCCGTCCTGGTCGCCTTCGCGATCGGCGGCGTCGAGCTGCTCCAGGTCCTGTCGACGGAGCTGGGTTGGCGCGGCACGTTCTGGGCGGGGTTGAACCAGCTCAACTTCGAGCAGCTCGGGATCGGGATCGTCGTGCTGTTCGTCGCGGCGTGGGCGGTCGCGATGGCGATCTACAGGGTCAAGCGCTACGAGGACATAGGATTCCCGTCGGTCTCCCCGCCGGACCCGGCGAAGTAGGGGGAGCGGGGGTATGGGCTCCACCGGCAGCGGGGCAAGACCCGTCCGTCGCCGCGGACCGGGCGACCCGGTCGACCACCCGCAACGGCCCCGGGGCCGGCGGGCCGAAACGCGGGACGACCGGAAGCGGTCCACGCCCCGGGCCGAGGACGAGTACGTGGTCCGGTTGGGGGTCTCGCTGGAACCGTCCCTCCTTCGTCTCCTCGACCGCTGGGTGGGCGAACGCAATTCCTCTAGCCGGTCCGAAGCGATCCGGGCCCTCATCCGCAAGGAGCTCGCCGACCAGGACCTCCGGGACCCCGATTCGGACGCGGTCGGCGCGGTCATGCTCCTCTACCGGCACGACGCCCCGAACGTGCTGCGCCGCCTCATCGCCGCGGAGCACCGCTGGGGACCGCACGTCCGCTCGTCCTCGCACGTCCATCTGGGGGGGAGCTCCTGCATGCAGATCCTCGGGCTCGCCGGCAAGCGGTCGGAGGTGGTCGCCGCTGCGGAGGACCTCCGCGGGGTGAAGGGGATCGCCCTCGGCGAGTACCTGGTCGGGACCCCCGCGGTCGCCGGGGGCACGACCGGCCACCACCACCCGCACCGTCGCGGGGCGACCTCGGACGAGTGAGCCGCCGGCGTCCGCGACCCCGGACGGACCGAGCGCTGTCGGGCCGGTCACCCTGGGAGCGGGGCGAACCGGGCCGTGAAATGGCGCAGGTGCTCGGGCGCCTCGACCATCCGGATCCCCCGGACCGACGCCCGACGTTCGAAGACCCTGCGGACGACGTCCGCGACGTACCGGAGGTGGCTCTCGGTGTACACGCGCCGAGGGATCGCGAGACGGACGAGCTCGAGGGAGACCGTGGCCGCCGCATCGCCCTCGTCGAACATGATCGCCCCGACCTCGACCGTGCGGACCGCACCCTCTCGGTAGAGCTCCACGACCAGGGCCTGGCCCGGGAGCTGCGCCGGCGTGAGGTGGGGGAGGAACCGGGGGACGTCCAGGTAGATCCCGTGGCCTCCCGGCGGGTGCATGAACGGGATGCCGTGGTCGTCCAGGAGGTCGGCGAGGAAGCGGACCTGGCCGATGCGGTGCTCGAGGTAGCGCTCGTCGGTCGCCTCCCGGAAGCCGACGGAGATCGCCTCGAGGTCCCGCCGCGCGAGCCCCCCGTACGTCGGGAACCCTTCGTAGACGATCAGCTCCTCCTTGAGGCGGGCGGCGAGGGCGGGGTCCCGCGTCGCGACGAACCCCCCGATGTTGACGAGCCCGTCCTTCTTCGCGCTCATCGTCGCGCCGTCGGTCAGGTCGAAGATCTCCCGACCGATCTCGCGGACGGACCGGTGCGACTGACCGGGCTCCCGGGACCGGATGAAGTAGGCGTTCTCCGCCCACCGGCACATGTCGAGGTAGAGCGGCTTGCGGTGCTCGCGGCACAGGCGGGCGACCTCCCGGAGGTTCGCGAGCGACACCGGTTGACCGCCGCCGGTGTTGTTCGTGAGCGTGACCATCACGAGCGGGACCGACAGGCCCGACGGGCCCCGCAGGAGCGCCTCGAGCCGGGCCGTGTCGACGTTCCCCTTGAACGGGTGGGGGTTCGCGCAGTCGTTCGCCTCCACGATCGCGAGGTTGACGGGCTTCGCGCCGGTCCGGAGGACGTGGGCCCGGGTCGTGTCGAAGTGCATGTTGTTCGGGACGATCTCGCCGGCGTGGGCGAGCTGCGCCAGCAGGAGGTGCTCGGCCGCGCGCCCCTGGTGCGTGGGGACGATGTGCGGGTAGCCGGTGATCTCCCGGACGGTCGCCTCGAAGTGGAGGAAGTTCCGGCTCCCCGCGTAGGCCTCGTCGCCGACCATCATGCCGGCCCACTGCCGGTCGCTCATCGCGGACGTGCCGGAGTCGGTCAGGAGGTCGATGTAGACCTCCTCCGAGAGGATGTTGAACAGGTTGTAGCCGGCGCGCTCGAGGGCCCGCTCCCGTTCCTCACGGGACGGGAGAGCGATCGCCTCGACGACCTTGATCCGGTACGGTTCGACCGGGGCCTGGGGCCCGGCGGGAGCTCGGGGCACGGGCGACCGTGACCGGACGGCTCTCTTTAGGGCTCCCCGCACCCGGGGGACCGGGGGCGACGGTCGAGCCGCTTATCCTGACCGGGCCGCTATCGGCTGGGCACCACGCCGGAGGGACGGCAGCACTAACCGGGGGCCCTGCGGGGCCCGCGGGGGAGCGCGTAGGTGCTCAGGCGGTCGATCAGCTCCTCGCGTAACGCGTGGCGGCGCCCGTCGGCCACGAGAGCCCTTTCGAACGGGGTCAGCGCGAGGAGGAAGGCGAACCGGCGCGACGCTTCGCCGGCCTCCCGATTCCAGTCCCGCCGCCGGGTCCGGCCGATCAGGCGGTCGAGGTCCGGCCAGTCGCGACGGCCCTCGGCCAGGGTCGCCAGGACTCGGGCCGGGTCGAACGCCTCGCGTTCGTTCCAGAGCTTGGCGACGGCCAGCAGCCGAACGAGCCCTTCGTCGAATCCCTTGTGGGCGTACCGGATCGCGTCGTACAGGTCCCGCTCCGTGGCCCGCTGCTGGATCGCCCGCAGCTTCTCGGCGAGCGCCTCCTCGACGCGGAGCGACGGGATCTCGGGCGGGACGAACGGCAGGGCCGAGAAGTACGGCTGCGGCAGCGGCGGCCATCGTCCCGGGGGAAGGAACGGGACCTCCCGGTAGCTGATCTCGAGGCGGAACTGGCCCTCGTCCCACTCGTGACGGTAGCGGACCCGGCAGGCCCAGTTCCGGCGGGCCGTCCGGTACGGGTCCAGGACGCGGAACTCGACCCCGAAGTGCTCGGGCGCGAACGCCTCGGTGAGGATCGTCTCCGGGTCGTCGGGGAGGTCCCGGTTCGTGAAGTCGAGGTCCTCGCTCAGGCGGCCGACGTCCCCCGTGACCATCATCCGGAGGTACGTCCCCCCCTTGAAGACGACGCGGTCGAGGACGCCGCCCTGGCCGAGGGCGCTCAGGGCGTACAGCAGGACGATCTCCTGTTGCGCGAGGTGGAGGTCGACCCCCATCACGTTCGCGAACCGGTTGGCAGCCGTTCTCGGGATCATCGGGCGTCCGCCTCCGCGAACAGCTCGGCCTCGGGGACGTTGCAGATGATGCGCCAGCCGGGCTCGCGCTTCCCCCGCCGGCCGTACGTCGCGGGGGGGCCGAGCGGCACCCACGGGTCGGCCGCCTTGGGGAGCAACCGGCGCCGCCAGCGGTCGGGGACCGGGACCGAAGGACGGAGGTGGTCGGCGAGGTACCCGCACCGGACGGCGAGGCTCCGGTTGCCGAGGCGCTCGAGGTAGGAGTTGAGCCGAGGCCAGGAGAGCCGGGGCTTGGCGCGGGCGAGGACCTGGACCGCGCCCGGCATCCCACCGCACAGCTCGGGCCGGTCGATGCAGTCGACGACGGTGCGCTCGGGGTCGCTCACGCGGAGCGCCTGGCCCCGCCGCTCCAGGGACGTACTGCCGAAGAACCGGCGACCCGCGACCCGGACCAGCCGGAAGTGCGACGGTCCCCGGACCCGGACCTCGGTCCGCGTCGGGGTGACCACGTAGTAGGTCCTCCCCGGCTGGAGGAGGAATCCCCACAGCTCGGCCGCCGTCGCGAACCCGAAGTAGTACGGCGCCACGAGCCGGCTCCCGACCCGCAGGGGGTCCGTCTCCGGCACCGCCTCCGGACCGTAGGCGCTCGGGTTGAGGAGGTAGCGACCACGGCCTACGCGTTGGAGCCAGCCCTTCGTCACGAGCCCGTGCGCCAGCTTCCGGGCAAACCCCCGACGGACGCGGGCGAGCCGCTGGATCGCGTCGAGCGAGAGCTCCTCCGCGCCCTCCTCCTCGAGCGACAGGACCACCCGCGCCTCGGTGGCCGAGAGCGACCTGGGCTTCACGGGACCCGGATTGTCGCTGGAACGATAAAGTTACTTCTTCGGTAACAAATCCGTATACATAGCATCTCGCGGGCCCGTCGTGCTCGCGGGGCAGCCCCCCATGCGTCGGGCGGGAGGAGCCGTCTATCCCGGTCCACCTAGCGGAAGTCGTTATCCCTCGGTAGGGTGCCCGGGATGGCGAGCTTGGGAGGCATTCGAAAGCCGATGGCCGCGGAGCGGAGCGTCGCCGGCACGGTCCATCGCCTCGGTGCGAAACCCCGGACCGCGGGCGAGCACGGGCTGCCCAAGCCCGAGCTCGACCGGGCGAGGATCACCTTCGCCGGGGTCGAAGGCGACTACAACCTCTACCGCGACACGCGGAAGCGCGGGGACCCCGAGATGGCGCTCCTCCTGTTGCCGCTCGAGACGATCGAGGAGCTGGGCCGGGAAGGCTGGCCGGTGCGTCCGGGGGACCTTGGCGAGAACGTGACGACCTCGGGGATCGCCTACGCGCGCCTGGCCCCGCCGACGCGGCTCCGGCTCGGGACCGCGGTCATCGAGACGGCTCGCCCGTGCGAGCCATGCGACAACCTGTTCCTCCTGCCCTACGTCGGGAGGGACCGAGGACCGGAGTTCCTGAAGGCGACCTTGGGACGTCGCGGGTGGTTCGCCCGGGTCCTGAGCGAAGGGGTCGTCCGACGGGGCGATCCGGTCGAGGCGGTCGGGCCGGCATAAGGCCCCTGACCGGCCCGCGCGTCGACCACGCCCTAGGGGCCTGTCGCCCGCCGGGTACAGCGCTGGCGTCTCAGCCGAAGCCCTAAATAGTAAGGCCGTCGGTTCTCTCGGCGATGCCTTCGGACTCGTTGTCGCCCGTTTCCGGCTGGCGTGAACGCCTGACGCCCCCTCCGCCCGACTCGCGGGAAGGGTTCGTCCTGGCGGTAGCGATCGGGTTCGCCCTGGTCTACGTCCTCCTGCTTGTCTCGCAGTACAACGCGATGACGCGCGTCGCGTTCGACGTGACGAGCCTCTCGCTGATCGTGAGCCTGGTCGGCGCGTTCGCCCTCTCCTCGATGCTGGGGGCCGACATCTCGACGTTCCAACGCCTGGAGCTCGAGCTTGCGCGGACCGTCCTGGCCTATGTCGGCTCGGGGACCCCTCCCCCGTCGGACGCCCCGCTCGCGGGCGTGTGGAGGGCGCATGTCGGCGCCGCCGAGGAGTACCGGCGCATGGCCCGCGCGCACGCCTACGCGCTGGGGCTGTTCACCGGCGCGGGGGTGCTCTCGCTCGGGTCGAGCCTGCTCTCCGGCTTCGGGGTCGTCACGGCGACGCAGAACGTCCTCGGCCTCGCGATGTTCGTCGAGTGGTTCGCCTTCACGTTCCTGGTCGCGGCGGCCGGCGCGGTCCTCCTGACGGTGGGCTACGCGTCGCCGGTCTCCGTCTACGAGGTCGCCGCCCCCCGGCGCTGGCGCCGGAACTCCGGGCGGCAGCAGGCGGTCGACGGCGCGGTACGGGAGATCGCCTGGTTGTCCGAGTTCTCCCGCGGCGCCCGTGAGGCCAAGATCTCGCCGGCGGGCCCCTCGGTCCTCCCGAGCTGGCGCGAGTAGGCCGTCGTGCGTCGGGCCGGGAAGGCCCACGGGCGCTCCGGCCCGAGAGGCCCTGGTGAGTCGGAAGAACCCGCCTCGAGGGGAGTCGGCACAAACCTCTAAGAACCGGCTCCGCGTCGAAAGAGCGAGCATTCCGGTGCACACCCATCCGTTCGTGCGGGCAGGGATCCTCCTGGCGGTGGCGGCCTTGATGCTCCCCTCCGCTGCGCTGGCCGGGCCGTCGTTCGCTCACGCGCCAGCGGTCCGTGGGCCGTCGAGCTCCGCCCCCGCCCCGCTCCCCTCGGCGCCGCCGGCGGCCGACGCCTCGACCGTCACGGTGGCCGCGCGGGTCCATGCCCTGGAGAGCACCCTGCTCGCCCGCGGCGTCCCCGCGCGGGACATCCACCCGCCGGACTTCGCCGCGGAGGCGCCGGGCCGGTCCGGGCCGGTGGCACCGACGTACAGCCAGGGCCCGGCGCCGATGGGGATCGCGGACCTCGGGCTTCGCAACAGCTCCGGCGCGATCGTCCCGTATGTCTACGACACCTCCAGCGTCTGGGGGTCGGTGACGCTCAACCGGACCCAGTCGGCGTACGTCGACGGGGACGGCCCCGATACGTTCGGCATCCAGCTCAACGCCGTCGCGGCCAACGTTGAGCTCTACGGGGTCCCGGGTTTCCAGTTCTGGGCCCAGGACTACGTGAGCTACACCTCCAGCACCGGGGCGCTCTCGTTCGGGGACAACGTCTGGAACTTCTCCTCCCCGAACGCCTCGTTGCTCGCGAACGTGTTCGCGTCGTACGGGCCGGGCGGTTCGCCCCAGCCGCCGATCTACTACTATGCGGTCGGTCCGACGGTGACCGTCGCGTACCCGTTCACGGTCAGCCTCTACCTCAACACGTCGTCGACCGGCGGCGACCAGGCGATCTTCTTCAACTACTCCGTCACGGCGCCGAACGGTACGTTCCACGGTTCGTTCGACGAGGTCGTCTTCCACTCGTCCACCACCGTCAGCGGGACCCCGCCGGCCCTCACGTTCCAGGTCAACGGCACGGGCGTTGGCCCGTCGGGCCTTCCGAACGACGTCGAGCTCGTGCTCGTCGGGAACGACCTAGGCGACACGACGACGTTCTTCGTCATCAACGCGACGATGGAGCTGCGCTTCTGGAACGCCACGTCGAGCGCTTACGAGACGGTCCCTGCGGCGTACGACGCCGGGAGCGACACCGGCGAGACGAGCAACGGGGTCCTGCCGGTCTACCGGACCGCGACCGTGCTCGGGCCACCGTCGGTCACGCTGGTCACCGGCCCGTCGTTCGTGGACGGGCTCTGGAACGTCTCGACCACCCTGTGGGGCTCGCGCCACTTCGTCGTCACCCAACGACCGCAGAACGCCTTCCTGTTCGTCAGTCCGGGAACGGTCTTCGACAACGCGACGGCCCAGTGGGTGCCGACGATCCGCCTGTTCGGGGCCACGACCTCCGATTTCTCGATCCCCAACGACGGGGCCTACACGCTCGAGTGGCTGCTGAGCGACCGCACGCCGATCGGGCTCACGGTGCCGGCGCTCACGTTACCGAACACCACGGCGGCGTTGCACGAGACCCTCGCCGTTAACACGACGCTCGGCTCCTACACGCCGTTGCTCGCTTGGGGGAACGGCGAGATCGCCGCCATCAGCCAGGGGACCGGTAACGGCACCGCCGGGAACCCGTACGTCCTCATCCATCGCCCGGTCGGGAGCCTCGACCCGGTGTTCGGCCAGCTGAACGACTTCGGCTTCCCGGTCTTCGCCGGCGTCCTCCTGATCAACACGACCGCCTACGTCAATGTCATCCAACCGGCGGTCGGCCTCGACTACGGGAGCTGGATGGCCGCGCAGCTCGCCGACCTGGGCACCCCGGCCGCCAACGCGCTCCAGCTCGAGTTCTGGAACGTCAG
Source organism: Thermoplasmata archaeon (assembly GCA_035624925.1). Lineage (GTDB taxonomy): Archaea > Thermoplasmatota > Thermoplasmata > Lutacidiplasmatales > UBA184 > Lutacidiplasma. The sequence goes on along the minus strand of DASPQN010000102.1, from coordinate 7,620 downwards.
CAACGTCGTGGTCGTGAACTCCACCGACCTCACCGGCTGGCTCAGCTCGAACTTCGGCTTCTTCCCGGCCGGGGAGGTCCTGTTCTGGGGCTCGAGCGGGAACCTCGTCGCGCGGGACACGTTCCACGACCAAGGGGTCGCGATCGCCCTCTACGGCGGGACGAACAACACGGTGTGGGGCAACACCATCCTCGCGGCGTCGGTCGAGCCGTCGTTCTACTACGGGAACAACACCACCGGCATCCTCGAATGGGAGTCCGGCGACCTCCTCTACAACAACTACGTCAGCGTCCCCCAACCGGCCCTCACCCCGACCTCCGACGCGGTCTCCTGCCAGATCACCTGCGTTCGGGCGACGTACACCGACACCTGGAACGTCCCGGAGGAGCCCGCGAACGCGAGCCTGACCCTCCTCGGGCAGGTGCTGACCGGGAGCATCCTGCACACGTGGTACCAGGGCGGGAACTTCTGGTCGAACTACGGCAGCCCGTCCGACCCGTTCGGCGTCCTGCCGTACAACGATGCGGGCCAGATCACCGTCGGGGGCGACTACGTCCCGCTCACGGTCTCGACCCTCTACTCGGTCACCTTCGTCGAGACGGGGCTCGCCTCCGCCCTTCCCTGGAACGTGACCGCCCTCGGGGTCACCTCGACGTCGACGACCGACGAGGTGGTCGTGTCCGCCCCGAACGGGACCTACGGCTACGCGGTCGACGGTCCGGCCGGCTACGTCGGTCCGGCGGCCGGCTCGTTCGAGGTGCACGGGGCGAACCTCACGGTCTCGGTCGCGTTCCTCGAGCTGTTCGCGGTCCAGGTGGACGAGAGCGGCCTCGTGAGCGGGTGGAGCTGGACCGTGACGTTCAACCTGACCGCCTCGCCGACGACGACGGTCGCCGTCGTCGACTCATCCGGCACGGTCGCTTCCACGGCCCTGGTGAACGGGTCGTACACGTTCGCCGTCTCGGCCGAGGGCTATACCGTGGTGCCGGACGGCGGCACGGTGATGGTCGCCGGTCAACCGGTCGTCGAGACCGTCCACTTCACCCTCGCGCCGATCCTCACCGTCACCGCGTCGGGCCTCGCCCCCGGCACCCCCTGGACGGTGACCGTCACCCAGGGCGCGTCGACCTCGAACCTGACGTACGTCGGGGACGGGAAGCTCGTCTTCACGGTCCTCGAGGTCAGCCCGGGACCGTTCACCTGGACCGTCAGTGCCGTCAACTACACCGCGACCCCGGCCGGGGGCTCCGGGACGTCCCCGACGCCGACCACCGAGGGGGTCGCGTTCCTCCCCAAGACGACGTCCGCCGCACCGGGGGTAGATTGGTCGATCGTGGCGATCGGCGCCCTCGCGGCGCTCGCGGTGCTAGGGTTCGCCCTCTATTTCGTCGAGCGGCGACGCGTCCGGCGTGCTCCCAAGCCGGTCGTTCCTGTGGCCCCGGCTGCCGCCGCCGGCCCGGCGGCCGCCGCCGGGCCCGCCCCGTGGGAGGAGGGACCGAGCGACGAGGAACGGCCGCCCTCCTACACCCGCCGGCCCGGGTCTCCGTAGCCCTCGGGACCGCGCCCCCACCTCGGCGGAATCCGGACCCTGCCGGCTTGACCTTTACTAGCTGGGCGCCTCTGCGGTCAGGATGCGCAGGGCGCACCGTGGCTCGACCCGCCCGCCGCGGGGGTTCGTCCCGCTCCCGCCCGGCGCCTACGCCGGACGCATCCGCCTGCTCAGCGGCGCGGCGACCGCGGTCGGGATCCTCCTCATCGGCCTGGGCGTCGCCTCCGCGGCGTACCCCCCGTCGGAGCTGTACCGGGACGCGTTCTCGGGGTACGACCCGCCGTTCCCGGTCGTCGCGGGGATCCTCCTCATCGTCATCGCCCCGCGCGTCCGCGACCGCTCGGCGGTCGCCTGGCTGTTCTCCCTGCTCGCCCCCGCCCTCACCGGGCTCGCGGCGGCGGGGAGCCCGAACGTCTACTCGCTCACGAGCGCCGTCGCCGCCTCGGTGTACGTCGCCGGGGTCTATCGGTACCGCACCGGGTTCTACCGCGGGGTGCCGGGGAGCCCGGGCGCGACGGAGCTCGCCGTGCTCGTGGCCGGTCTCGTGTCGATGCTGTTCGGGACCGTCGGGGCCCGCTGGCTGGGCGACGACTTCCAGCCGCCCGTGAAGGGGTGGGCGCAAGCGCTCTACTTCACCGTCACGACGATCTCGACCAACGGCTCGACGATCGACCCGACGTCGAACGCCACCCGGCTGTTCGTCGTCGCGTTGATCCTCCTCGGCGTGGGAACGTTCTTATCCGCCATCGTGGTCCTCTTCGTTCCGTTCCTCGAGCGACGGCTGAGCCGGCTCACCGCTCGCCTGGAGCGGGCGCAGATGCAGGAGCTGGAGCAGCACGTCATCGTCTGCGGGGCCTCGCCGGAAGCGGTCGCGACCGCGAAGGCGCTCCGCACCGCCGGGGCCCGCACGGTGATCCTCTCGGCCGACTCCCAGGCGATCGAGCTCCTCCGGACGGAGGGGTTCCGGACCGTCCTGGGGGACCCGTCGGTGGAGGACGACCTGCGGAGCGTGGGGGTCGAGCGCGCCCGGGCGATGGTCGTCGCCCAGGCCTCGGACGCCGAGAACCTCCTGACGGTGATCACCGCCCGGGCGCTGCAACCCGCCCTCCGCATCATCGCCATCGCCTCCTCCGACAGCAGCCTCCCGAAGCTCCGCCGGGCCGGCGCGAACGAGGCGGTGAGCGTCGTCGGCGTCGCGGCCCAGCTGATGAGTTCCGCAGCGCTCGAAGCGACCGGCACGGACGGTCCGGCCTCCCGGACCGCCGCCGGCTGAAGGGGGTACCCGACCGCACGGCCCCCGGGACCGCCAGGTCGTCCGGCCGATGCGAGTGCGCCCCCGACGTGAACGGAAGAAGCGGCCGAAGCCGGCGCGTCCCCGCCGGACGCGCCGCAAGGTCGGGGTCGGCCCCCGCGCCGGCGGGGAGGACACGCGGGTCCGGATCGACCTCGACCTTCCCCACGAGCTCCTGAAGCCGTCCCCGCTCCCGGTCCTCCGCCAGATCGCGGCGCTGTTGCGCGAGCAGGAGGTCGAGGAGCAGGGGAGCGTCCTCGTCCGGGTCGGCGAGCTGCTCGACGAGCTCGCCTCCCTCGGCTTCCGGCGCGTCGACCACTGGGAGGTCGACCCCGGCGGCTGGCTGCCGCTGCCCGAAGCGACCCACGCCGGCCTCGCCGAGCCGGTCGACCACCTGCTCCGGGCCCTGAAGAGCCCGGCCTGGCGGTTCCTCGCGGAGTCCCGGGCCTTCTCGGTTCGCCTCTCGGCGGAGGACGGCCGGAGGGCCGACGCGGTCGTCCTCCACCTCCACCGGGAACGGGAGCACTCGATCACGGTCGACCTGTGGGGCCCGCCGTCCAAGACCGAGCTCCGGGAGACCGTCCAGCGGCTCCGAAGGCGCTTTTCCCCGCTGAAGGTACGCCTCGGCACGTGACGCGGGCCACGGGAGGGTCCGGTTCCGTCCTTTTCCGGCAGGGGGGGTCCCCATGATCGAGTTCGAGGTCGGGGCCGTGATCGTCGCCCTCATCGTGACCGTCCTCGAGCTGACCGAGGTCGTCGCGCTGGTCTTCGCGCTGAGCGCCGACCAGCCCGGGATCCGGCACGGGGCGCTCGGGGCGACCGCCGGGGTCGCGGTCGTCGCCGTCGCCGCCCTCGCCGTCGGGGCCGCGTTCCTCGCGGTCCCGCACGAGCTCCTGCTCTGGGCGTCGGCCGTCGTCCTCGCCGCGTTCGGGGTCTTCCTGTTCCGGAGCACCCTGAAGACGTACCGTCGGGACCGGGCGCGCCCGGCCGCCCCCGCGAGAGCGGGGCCGCCCCGGGTCGTGACGCAGTTCGCCGGGGGGTTCGCCGTCGGCGCCGTCGAAGCGACGGAGGTCGTGGTCGTGCTGCTCGCCCTCGCGGCCGCCGGGCAGGGCGCCTCCGCGATCCTCGGGGCCGTCGTTGGCGGGGTCGCCCTGGTCGCCGCCGCCGCGGTCGTCCACGAGCGGATCCGACGGGTGAAGACCCGGTGGCTCAAGCTCGGGGCGACCGGGGTCGTCTTCTCGTTCGCCGTCTTCTGGGCCGGCGAGGCGGCCGGGGTGCGCTGGCCGGGGGCGGACCTGGTGCTCCTCCCGATCTTCGCGGTCGCGGTCGTCCTCGTCCGCGGCGGGCTCGAGCTCGTCCTGCGCGCGGGGTCCACCCCGGCGGCGCCGGCCTAGCCCGCCGCCCAGTGGCGACGGGGGGCGCTCGCGCGCCCGCTACGGCGCTACCGCGACCGAGTGGATCCCCGGGAACTGGTACGGTACCTGTCGCCAGGTCCGGCCCGCGTCGGGGCTCAGGACCAGCTGGCCGGTGGTCGTCCCGACGTAGATCCCTGCCGGGTCGAGCGCGTCGCACGCCATCCCTTCCCGGTGGACGCCGAACTCCCCCGGGAACTGCCGGGGGGACATGAGCACCCGCCAGGACCGGCTCCGGTCCGTCCACTCCCAGACCTGGAGGCCCCCGGACGGGGTCGTCCGCGCCTCACCCGTGAGCGGCACGAAATAGGCCCTCCCGGGCCGGGACGCGGCGGAGGCGACCGCGAAGCCGAAATCGTCCTTCGGACCGCCGCGGACCTTGCCGATCCGGTCCCAGGGGCCGTCCATCGAGCGGCGGTTGACGTAGATCCCGCCGTGGTCCTGGCGGTAGGCGACGTCCGGGTCCGCCGCGTCGAGCGCGACGTGGTGGACGCACTGGCCGAGCTCGGGGTACGGGTCCGGATTGAACGGCGCGTTGACCTTCTCGTTCGTCGGCCGCCAGTGCTCGCCGCCGTCGTCGCTGCGGAACGTCCCGGCAGCGGAGATCCCTACGTGCATCCGGCGCCGGTCGCGCGGGTCGATGATCACCGTGTGGAGGCACGCGCCCCCGGCCCCCGGACCCCACTTGGGCCGGCTGGGGTGCTCGTTGATCCCGGTGACCGGCGTCCAGCTCTTCGCGAGGTCGTCGCTGCGGAACAGGAGGTGCGGGTCGACGCCGACGAAGAGCGTCTGCGGCTCCGATTCGTGCCCCGGCTCGATGTGCCAGAGGTTCTGCACGGGCCTTGGCACGGGAGCCAGCGGGTTGTCGGGGTCGAACGACGGGGTCCGCTCCTTGGCCCGCGGGGTCAGGGGCGTGGTCGCCTCCTGCCAGGTCTTCCCCCAGTTGGAGGATCGGTAGAGGATCGGGCCCCAGAAGCCGCTGTTCACCGCCGCGTAGAGGGCCCCCGGGTGCCGCGGGTCGGGCGAGACATGGTAGATCTCGCGCCCGGCGTTCGAGACCGGGCCGACCTTCCAGCTCTTGCGGGCGGCGTTGCTCTGCACGATGTAGGTCCCTTTCCGCGTGCCGACGAGGACACGTACCGTTTTCTCGGCCATCGCTGCGACCCGTGAGCTCCTCCGGCGGTGGATCACCCGCCGGCGATGGAGTGGAGGATGTCGACCGTGCGAGCGCCGGTCAGCGGGGTCCCGAGGCCCGTCCCATGGGTGACGTTCTCCCCGTCGACGAAGACGTTCACGTAGCGGCGGATCGCCCCGGATTCGTCCCGGAGCTTCCACTTGAGGCGCGGGTAGCGTCGCTCGAGGTCGTCGAGCAGCGCCCCCACGTCCGGGGCGTCGGAGCTGAAGCGGGCGGTCGATGCGAACTCCCGCAGCATCCCGTCCAGGCGCACTTCCGCTGGCGTGCCTGACCATTCGGCAGGGTCGGATAAACCCTTTCTTTGTAATCCGGGGTCATCGGCCAGGGAGGGCGGTCCCGGGGTGGCGGACGGGTTCCCTACCGACCAGAACGAAGGAGAAGGAGGAAGGGGTTGGGTGCCCGGGCGCCCGCCCGGCTACACCGGCAGGAACTTCTTCGCGAAGCTGTGGTTCGTCAGCTGCGCCGTCCCGCCGTACCACCAGATCAGCCCGGTCGCGATCAGCTCGCCGCCGACCGCCCAGTGCTCGCCGGAGGAGATCGTGTTGCCCGCGCCGGTCTGCCACGCGACGACGAGCAGGAGGATGATCCCGACGAACAGGAACAGGAACGCGATCAACGTAGCCCAGCCGTGCTTGATCGAGCTGACCAGGAACGTCAGGGTGAACATCATCCAGAGGAACAGGAAGCCCGCGATGCCGTAACCGCTCACGAACCCGGCGTGATGCAGGGCGTAGCCCCAAGTGGCGAAGAACGTCCCGTAGCCGAGGAACGCGCTCCCCCAGAACAGACGGCCCTCGAAGAGCAGGATGACCCCGACGAACGCCAGCAACCCTGCGGCGGCATACGCCGCGAAGGCGATCTCGCTGACGCCGAAACCGTTCCCGTACGGCTTAGGCAGGTTCCACAGGCCGACGAGCATCAACGTCAGGCCGAACACGAGCAGTCCAAGGATGGCCGGGCTCGCCCATCCCGTCGTCATCTTGCCGCCCGGTCCCCCGGACGAGCTGTCTGACCCCATTGCGGGGGTTCCCATCGCCGATTCTGCCGCCGGCATGTTGGTCGAAGGACGTTCTCCAAGTAGATAAACCCCCCATTTCGACGGGATATCTGTGTTACGGCTTCCACGTCACGGTTTCGCGTGCCGGGACGGGCGGTCCGGGGTCCGGCTTTAAGGGCCTAGGGCGCTAGCCGCGGGGAGGGGCCGACCATGCAGGACCGGGAGGAGCTCCGCCGCGTCGTGATGGGCGAGACCCGCGTGGTCCTGACCCGGGACCTCTCGACGATGAACCCGAACCTCGTCGCCGGCTCGCAGGGGCTGGTGGTCGGGAAGCTGGCCAACTACACGCTCAAGGTGGCGTTCCCGAAGGTCACCGTCGGGGTCAACTGGCGGGACTGCGACCTGGTCGAGGGGAAGACCGGGATGCCGACCGACGCCGACCAGCCGAAGGTCGTCCCCAAGCCTCGCCACATGGGCGAGGAGTGAGCTCGCGCCCGTCCCCTACAGGATGCGGTCGAGGAGCGCCGGCAGCTCCGGCCAGCTCGCGAACCGGTACGGCGTGGCCGGCTCCGCCCATCCCGCCGGGAGGAACAGCTCGCGGTACCGCCGCCCGTACCGCTGCAGGCCGGTGTAGAGCACCCCGGCGCGGAGCTGGGCGCGTCGGGCGCCCTCGATGTCGACCCATCCGTCGCCGACGTGGACCGCGCGGTCCGGACCGATCCCGAGCCGGTCGAGCGCTTCCCGGAAGATCTGCGGGGCCGGCTTCGTCCACGGTCCCTCGTCGCTGAAGACGAACGCATCGACGAGGGGCTCTAGGCCCATCCGGCGCAGGACCGGCCGCAGGGTCGAGCCGGGCTCTCCGACCGTGTTCGACACGACCGCGGTCGCCCACCCGTCGTCCCGGAGCCGGCGGACGACGTCGAACGCCCCCGGGGCCGGTTGGAACCGTGTCCTGCCGACCAAGGCGCGCAGCCCGGCCAGGTAGGCGTCCGGGTCCGGAACGCGCCCGGTCTGGGCCCCGGCGCGCTCGATCTGGGCGGCCGGGCTGACGCTCGTCCCGTCCTGGGACGCGACGACCGCGCCCGCGTAGACGGCCTCGAACGCCCTTCGAAGCTCCTCACGCCCCAGACGCTCCGCCCCTGCGGCGAGCGGGGCGTCGAGCAGGACCGAGGTGGC
>DASPQN010000101.1:0-16592 GCA_035624925.1 Thermoplasmata archaeon | reverse complement strand
CGTAGCTGGTCACGAACGCGACCCGTCGGCGGACCCGCCCGAGACGCACGCCGACCGAGGACGTGCCCCGCGGGACCCACGAGGTCGGCACGTCGGTGACCAGGTTGCCGAACCGGTCGATATGGAGTACCGAGCCGCTCGCGCCCGTCGCGGTCCTCTTCGGGCCTGCTTCCGGAAGGCGGCGCAGCTCAATCGGCGGACCCAGGGCGCCCGGGTCCGTACCGGTGGCGATCTGCGCCGCCGCCGGCGCGAACACGTCCCGGCCGTCGAACGTCGTCCCCACGCGGGGGGCGGCGTCGAGTCGCGTGGGGTCGATCCGGAAGGCACTCCCCCCTCCGAGCGCGTCGCACAACGGCCCGAGGACGCCGTTATCCGGCCCGACCAGCACCGAACCGTCCCTGCAGGCGACCACGATCGGTGCGCGACGCCCGCCGACCCCAGGGTCCACGACCACGATGTGGACGGTCCCGGCGGGGAACCGTGCAGCCATCGCCCGGACGACGAACGCCGCCTCGCCGAGGGCGTGCGGGCGGAGGTCGTGGGCGAGGTCGATGACGGTGCCGGGCGGTAGGTCGTGCGCGAGGACCGCCTTCATCTGGGCGGCGTAGGCCGACCCGAGGTCGCTCGACAGGGTGACCCAGCGGCGAACCCCCGCACGGCGGCGCGCGCGGGACGGCACGGGCGCGGCGCGGACGCGACTACGACTTCATGATCGCGACCAGGAAGATCCCGACCGCGACCAGGGCGCCGATGACCGCCGCCACGATGACGAGGAACGTCTCCCAGACGAGGGCGCCGAGCTCGCCCTTGGAGCCACCGAACCAGGCCTCGTGGTAGGCGTAGCCCGAGAGGAGGCCGACGACGATCCCGGCGACCAGCAGCCCCACCCCGACGGTCCGGCTCTTCCCGCTCCCGAAGTAGGCCGTGAAGACCCCTGCGAGGATCATGAAGAGCGCGAAGACCAGGAGAAAGATCGTCAAGAACTGCGTGGCGCCGACGTTCAGCGCGGTCCCTACCATCTCGAACATTCGATTTCCTCAGAACTTGATGCCCGTCAGGGTCTTCGTGTCGATGACACCGGCGACCGACCGGATCTTGTCGACGACCAGCTGGCCCAGCGCGTTGAAGTCCTCGGCCTCGACCTTCGCGATCAGGTCGTACTCGCCGAACAGCGGGTGGAGCTCCACGATCCCCTTCACGCGAAGCAGCTCGGTGTAGACCTCGTGCTCTTTCGCCGGCGCGGTGCTGATCAGGACGAAACCTATCGCCAAGCCCGGGGCTCCCCTTGGACGGGGGCGCGAGAAGTCCCTCGCCTAATAAGCGTGTCGAGAAGCAGCGCTCGGCGAGGGGGTCGGCGGCCCGGGGCGCGCGGCCCGTGGGCGGACGCGGTTAAGTCGCAAAGGACCTCGCCCGCTCGGCCGCTATGACCGCCGCGATCCGCACCTGGTCCGGTCGGCTGGTCGCGCGCCCGTGGCTGGCCGCGTTCGTCCCGATCAACGCGGCGACCTCCGGCTTCGCGGTCGTCCTCCCGCTCCTGATCCTGATCTCCCTCCACGGTTCCTGGGCCGAGGTCGCGGTCGCCGCGACGCTGTTCAACGCCGCGGTCATCCTGTCGTCGATCGCCTGGGGTCACCTCTCCGACGCGTACCCGCACCGCCGGTTGTTCCTCGTCGTCAACTACGGCGTCTTCGCCGCGCTGTATGCTGTCCTTTCCGGGGTCGGGTCGGTCTACGCGCTCTACGCGATCTACACGGTCCTCGGCGTCGTCTCCCCCGCCGGCGTCAGTGCCTCCAACCTGCTGATCCTCGAGAAGTTCGGCGAGGAGGAGCGCGCCACGGCGTTCGCCTCGTTCCAGGAGATGAGCATGGTCGGCTCGCTCGTCGGGCTGCTCGTCGGGTACTTCTGGACCGTCTCCGACGACGCGCTCCGCTCCTTGCTCTACGTCCTCGCGGGCCTCGCCGCCGCGAGCGCGGTCCTGTTCTGGTTCTGGATCACGGAAGCGCCCCGCCAGCTCACGACCGGGCACGTCGCCCGGCATCCGGAGAGCCTGTTCTCCCGACTCCGCCCGCACATCGCCTGGCAGATGCCGGTCCCGTTCTTTCCCGCCCGTCCGTCCTGGCGTCCGCGGCCGGTCGCCCGGTTCCGTGCTTGGGCGAAGGAAGAGCTCCGTCACGAGCTGCCGCTGATCCTCCTCGCCTCGTTCCTGTTCAACCTCTCGGCGAACCTGTTCAACATCTCCTATACCCCGTACCTGTACGCGGCGGGGCTGGCCGCGTCGTCGATCTTCCTCGTGAACCTCGCGAACAACTTCGTGCAGACGCTCGTCTTCCCGGTCACCGGTCCGCTCGCGAACCGAATCGGGGTCGACCGCCTCGTTGGCCGGGCGACGTACTTCCGCAGCATCGGCTACCTCGCCACGGCGGCCTTCGCGTTCGCCTCGCTCGCCCACGCGACCGCGCTCGGAGCGAACGTCCTCGTCTACGCGCTGCTCGGCGGGGCGGTCGCGGTCTACACGACCGCGAGCTCGCTGATGCTCTTCCGCGGCCTCGGGCACCGGGACCCGGGTCGCCTCCTCGGCGTGAACAGCGCCCTGGGCGGCGTCGCGGCCGTCGGGGGGGCCGGTCTCTCCGGCGTGCTGGCCCTCCTCGGCTCGTTCCAGGTCGTCTTCCTGGTCGCCTCCGCCTTGCTGCTCGTCTCGCTTCCGCTGTGGGCGGCGGCGACGCTCGCCTACTCCCGGCGCCGGGGGGCCGCCGGGGCGGCGGCCGTGGCCCCTCCACCCGAGCTGGGGCCCGCCGACCCGGCGAAACCGCCTTAAGAGGCGGGGCCCGCCCTCCCTCGGGTCCTCCGGGGAGCGGTCGTGCCGGGCGAGGTGCAGCGGGGTCTCGAGGACGTCGTCGCCCTCGAATCGAGGATCTGCTTCATCGACGGACGCGAGGGCCGGCTCCTCTACCGCGGCTACGACATCCGGGACCTCGCCGCCCACGCGACGTTCGAGGAGGTCGCCTACCTCCTCTGGCACGGGCGCCTCCCCACGGCGGCCGAGCTCGGCGAGCTGAAGCGGCAGCTCGAGGCGCTGCGCTCGGTGCCCGACGAGCTCGTCCGAGAGCTCTACGAGCTGCCGATGGGCGCGAACCCGATGGACGTCCTGCGCACGGCCGTGAGCGCGCTCGCGATCTACGAACCGGAGCAGGCCGGTCCCGGCCCGAGCTCGATCGGGGGAGCCCAGCACCTGACCGCCGCGCTCCCGACGATCCTCGGGGCGTACCACCGTCGACGGATGCAGCTGCCCGACCTCGTGCCCAGGCCGGGGCTCTCCCACGCGGCGTACCTCGTCTACGCCCTCCTCAACCGGGAGCCGACCGAGCTCGAGGCCCGGGCGGTCGAGGTCGCCCTCATCCTCCATGCCGACCACGACCTGAACGCCTCGACCTTCGCCGCGCGGGTCACGGCGTCGACCCTCAGCGACCTCTACAGCGCCGTGACGAGCGCGGTCGGAGCCCTCAAGGGCCCTCTGCACGGCGGGGCGAACGAGCGGGTGGTCGAGCTGCTCGAGGAGATCGGGACCCCCGAGCAGGTCGAGGGGGCCGTGCGGGCGAAGCTCGCCCGGCACGAGCGCATCATGGGGTTCGGTCACCGGGTCTACAAGGTCGAGGACCCGCGGGCGACGATCCTGCGGGAGTGGTCGCGCCGGCTCGGCGAGGCGAAAGGGAACCTCCGCTACTATCGCTTGCTCGAGAAGATGGTCGAGGTCGTCCACCGGGAGAAGGGGCTCTACCCCAACCTCGACCTCTACTCCGGCTCCGTGTACACCCTGCTGGGGGTCCCGATCGACCTGTTCACGCCGGTCTTCGCGGCCAGCCGCGTCGTCGGCTGGACCGCGCACGTCCTCGAGGAGTACGACGACCTCCGCCTGATCCGGCCGGTGTCGCGCTACGTCGGCCCGACCGACCTCGTCTACGCCCCCGTGGGCGAGCGGTCGTAGGGTCGGTCCGGCCGCCGGTCGCCGCGTCGACCTGCATCAGCGGGTAGGCGAGGTCGGCCCGGTGGGCGAGGCGGGCCCGGACCGTGATCGGCCCGTCGGCGAGCGTGAGGCGGACGTCGAGCATCTCCGCCATGAGGTAGCGGTAGGCGAACCGGCCGCGACCGAGCGGCCCGCCGCGGGCGAGGTCGAGCCGGACCCGGACGTCGCGGACGTACGGCTGCAGCCCTACGGCGTTCTCGATCGTCCGCGCGAGGCTCCGCGCCGTGCGCGCGCTGACGGGGATCCCGAGGTACTGGTGGAACACCCCGCCGAGCTTGATCCCGGCCTCGAACAGCAGCGCTTCGCGGCGGGAGATCCTCGCGGGGTGCACGGAGCGCTCGGCCACGGACGTTCACCCGGCGTCGACCGGCGGGCGACGGACGGTGAACGGCCCGGCGATATAGTAGAGCGCGACGCCGACGAGAAAGCCGAACGCGCCGACCTCGGCCGCCAGCGCGGGAGGGCTGGAGGCGGCCGGGTGGAACTGCAGCAGCACGAGCGTCACCGCGGCGAACGCGGCCGTGACGGCCGAGGCCAGCCGGAGCTTCGAGCCCCGGCGGATCTTCGGATACGGGACCGGGACGACCATGAGCACGGCCAGCAGCGACGCCCCGATGAGCGCCCCGACCGGCTGGACCCCGGCGTAGGCCGGGGTGTCGTGGAAGAGGAGCACGACCACGACCGCGAGCGCGCTCTCCGGGGTCGGTACGCCGAGGAAGTGGGGGAGGCCGTGCGCCCGCGCCGTGAAGTAGACGAGCCGCGCGACCGCGGCGGCGAGGTACGCCGCGGCCACCGCTGTGGCGAGCGCAGCGAACGGCGCCCAGGTAGCGACATCGGACGTGTGCACGGCGAGCATGACCGCGGGAGCGATCCCGAACGTCGTGGCGTCCGCGACCGAGTCGGCGATGCGGCCGAACCGGCTGGGCGGGGTCGGGCTCCTCCGCGACAGCATGCCGTCCAGGCCGTCGAAGCCGATGGCGATGGCGACCAGGAGCATCGCCCAGAGCTTGTTACCGGCGAGGGTGTAGAGGACCGCGCCGACGCCGAGCAGCCCGTTGGCGAGCGTCGCGAGGTTCGCCCCGACCCTCCAGCGGTCGGTCACGGGACGATCCGTGCGATCGTGGAGGCGCCCCCGCGGACCCGGTCACCGACCCGCACCGTGGGCACGACGCGGTCGGCCGGCAGGAGAACGTCGGTGCGGGAGCCCAGGACGATCATGCCGAACCGCTCGCCCTTGCGGCCGACCGAGCCCGGCCCCACGAACGAGACGAGGCGCCGGGCGGCGATCCCGGTGATCTGGACGACCTCCACCGGGCCGATCTCGGTCCGCAGCCGGTAGCGACGCTGGACGTTCGCGCCCGCGTCCGGGCGGTAGGCGGGCCGGAACCCCCGGCCCGACGTCTCGATGGCGTCCACGGTCGCGTCCAGCGGCAGGCGGTTGACGTGGACGTCGAGCACGCTGAGGAACACCGAGACCACCCACCGCCCTTCGGTCCGCTCCACCGCGAGCACGCGGCCGTCGGCCGCCGAGACGACGCCGTCGCCCGCGACCCGGTCCGGGTCGCGGAAGAAGACGACTAGGAACACCAGCACCGCGGCGACGACGACGGTGAGGCCGACCCCGACGGGCCCGCGGGCCGGTCCGAAGAGCCCGAGGAGGGCCACGGCGAGGGCGAGCAGCGCGGCGACCGGGCCGACGAGGCGGACCGCCCCGGGGGCGAGCACGGCCTATCCCGTCAGGACGATCTCGATGTTGACGCCGTCCGGGACCTGGATCCGCATGACCTGGCGCAGGGCCCGCTCGTCGGCGTCCAGGTCGATCAGCCGCTTGTGGATCCGCATCTCCCAGTGGTCGATCGTGCTCGTGCCGCCGCCGTCCGGTCCCTTGCGGACCGGCACCTTGAGCTTCTTCGTCGGCAGCGGGATCGGACCGGCGATCGCGACACCGGTCTTCTGGGAGATCTCGCGGATCTGGCGGCAGATCGAGTCGACCTTGCGCGAATCCGTTCCGCTCAGCGAGATGCGGGCCTTCTGCACCATCGATAGCCCCTCCCACCGAGACGGAAGCTCCGCGGCGCCTATGCGGCGCGCTTCTTGAGGTCGACGACGACGCCGGCCGCGACCGTCTGGCCCATGTCGCGGACCGCGAAGCGTCCGAGCTGCGGGAACTCCTTGTACTTCTCGAGGACCAGCGGCCGCTTGGGCGTGATCTTCACGACCGCCGCATCGCCGGTCTTGAGCGTCTGAGGGTTCTCCTCAGCGACCTGGCCGGTCTTCGGGTCGAGCCGCTTCTGCAGCTCGGTGAACTCGCAGGCGACCTGCGCCGTGTGGCAGTGGAACACCGGCGTGTAGCCGACGGTGATCACGCTCGGATGGTTGAGGACCTGGACGTTGGCGATGAAGCTCTCCACGACGGTCGGGGGGTTCGCGGCCGGGCCGGCGACATCGCCGCGCCGGATGTCGTTCTTGTCGATGCCGCGGACGTTGAAGCCGATGTTGTCGCCCGGGATCGCCTCGGCGACCGTCTCGTGGTGCATCTCGATCGACTTCACTTCGCCGGACTTCCCGCTCGGCATGAAGGTGATCTTGTCGCCGACCTTCACCTTGCCCGTCTCGACGCGGCCGACGGGAACGGTCCCGATGCCCGTGATCGTGTAGACGTCCTGGACCGGGAGCCGCAGCGCCTTGTCCGTCGGCTTGTCCGGGACCTTCAGCGCGTCGAGCGCCGCCAGGAGCGTCGGGCCCTTGAACCAGGGCATGTTCGGGCTCGCCTTGTTGATGTTGTCGTCCTTGAACGCGGAGATCGGGACGAACGTCACCTGGGTGTCGACCTTGTAGCCGACGTTCTTGAGGAGCTTCGTCAGCTCCTCCTTGAGATCCTCGTACTTCTTCTCGGAGTAGGTGACCTCTTGACGGTCCATCTTGTTGACCGCGCAGATCAACTGGGTGACCCCGAGCGTCCGGGAGAGGAAGATGTGCTCGCGGGTCTGCTCCTGGATCCCCTCGGCGGCGGAACAGACGAGCACGGCGGCGTCGGCCTGGCTCGTCCCCGTGATCATGTTCTTGACGAAGTCGCGGTGGCCGGGCGCGTCGATGATGGTGAAGTAGTACTTCTGGGTGTCAAACCGCCGGTGGGCGATGTCGATCGTGACGCCGCGCTCCCGCTCCTCCTTGAGCTCGTCCATCACCCAGGCGAACTCGAACGTCGCCTTCCCCTTCGCCTCGGCCTCGGCGCGGTACTTGTCGATCTCTTCCTGGCGGATGTAGCCGGTGTCGAGCAACAGACGGCCGACCGTCGTGGACTTCCCGTGGTCGACGTGGCCGATGAAGACGATGTTAAGGTGGGGCTTCTGCGCCATCCGATAGGCTCTCCGGGCGCGGCCAAAAGGTACCCCTATAAGAGGATTATCAGAAAAACCTCCGAGAGAGGCTCGGCCCGGGCCGCGCCAAGCTCAGCGCATCGCCCGTCCGCCGCGCTCCCACGGGGGCGCCGCGCGCATCGGCCCGCGGCCCGGCCGAACGTCGAGCGGCGGCGGTATGAACCGGGACATCGTAGGACGGGAGCGCCGCGCCGGTCGCGGTGACGGGGGTACCAGGGGTCATGCTGTGCGAGATGTGCGGCAACGAGGTCGAATCGACGAGCCGGATCCGGATCGAGCAGTCGGTGCTCCAGCTCTGTCCGGGGTGCGCGAAGTTCGGCACCCCGCTCGACCCTCCGCCGAACCCCGCGGCCGCGCCCCTCCCCGCCCGACGGCGGGCGTCCTCGCCGGCCCCGACCGGGGCCGGCCGGCCGCGTCGGCTCGAGGAACGTGACCTCTACACCGAGATCGGCGAGCTCGAGCTTGCCCCGGACTGGGGCCATCGGGTGCGGCGCGCCCGGGAGGGCCTGACCTGGACGCCGGAGGAGCTCGGCAAGCGCCTCAACGAGAAGAAGTCGGTCGTCCTGAAGATCGAGACCGGCGAGCTCCACCCGCCGGACGCGCTCGTCCGCAAGCTCGAGCACTTGCTCAAGGTGCGCCTGCGGGCGGACCCCCAGACCCCTAGCGCGTAGGGCCCCGCCGGGCGGCGCGCCGCCCCGAGGGCCGTTCGGCCGGACCGACCGGCTACTTGCGGGGCCGCGCCCGCGTCCGCCGGTGCACGCCGTTCCAGCGGGACCGCCCGTCGGGCTCGTCGGGGAGCAGGAGGCGCTCCAGGACCGCCTTCTGCGCGTGGAGGCGGTTCTCGGCCTGGTCCCATGCCGCCGAGCGGTCCCCGTCGAGGACCTCGTCGGTGATCTCCTGCCCCCGGTGCGCGGGGAGGTCGTGGAGAACGAACGCCTCCGGCTCGGCGAGCGCGAGGAGCTTACCGTTCACCTGGTACTCGCGGAACGCGCGCTCGCGGTCGGCGCGCTCCGCCTCGTCGCCCATCGAGACCCAGACGTCGGTGTAGAGGGCGTCGGCCCCCTTCGCCGCCTGCTCGGGCACGGCGGTGAACGTCAGCTTCGCGCCGCTGCGGTCCGCGAGGGCCCGGGCCGCCTGGACGATATCCGGCCGGGGCCGGTACGACTCCGGCGTCGCCGCGACCAGGTCGAGCCCGACGGCGGCCGCGCCGAGGAGGAGCGAGTGGAGGACGTTGTTGCCGTCCCCGACCCACGCGAGGCGGCGCCCACGGAACCCGTCGGGCCACCGCTCCCGCATCGTGAGCAGGTCGGCGAGGATCTGGCACGGATGCTCGAGGTCGTCCAGCGCGTTGACCACGGGGACGCCCGCCCAGCGCGCCAGCTCGACCATGTTCTCGTGCCGGAACGCCCGGTAGCAGATCGCGTCGACGTACCTCGACAGGACCCGGGCGGTATCGGCGATCGTCTCGCCCCGTCCGAGCTGGAGGTCGCTCGCGGAGAGGTAGAGCGCGTGGCCCCCGAGGTCCCCGATGGCGACCTCGAACGACGTGCGCGTGCGGGTCGACGGCTTCTCGAAGATCATCGCGAGGTTCCGCCCCGGCAGCGTCGGCCGGACCGTCCCCCTTCGGCGGTCGTCCTTCAACCGCGCGGCGTGCTCGAGGAGCGGTCCGAGCTCCTCGGCGACGTCGGAGATCGAGAGCAGGTCACGCTTCGTCGGGACCGCGGGCATCGTCGCGGGTACCCGCACCGGGGGAAAACCGTCGCGCCCGGCGGAGCGCCGGGCCCCGAACGTTATCTGGCGGACCCGGCTCGCGGGCCGAGGGAACCACGATGCCCGGCCGCGCCCCCAAGAAACCGACCTCCCGTCGACCGACCCCACGAGCCTCCTCCGAACGCGCGTCGCGCGGGCGCCGCGTCTACCTGGTCACGGGGGGCGTCACGAAGTTCGCGAAGGCCCACCCGGCGATGGACTTCCGCCTGATGGTGAAGCGGGCCTACGACTACGCGGCGAAGGACATCCCGAACCTGACGAAGGACCGGATCGACGGCAGCCGGATCTCGTACTTCTCCGACCACTTCTCCCGGCAGCTGAAGGCCTCGAGCATGGTCCAGGACTACCTCGGGCTGAACCCCAAGGGGTCGGTCCGGATCGAATGGGGAGGCGCAACCGGCGGAGAGTGCCTCCAGGCGGCCTACGAGGCCGTCGCGAGCGGCCGGATGGACGTCTGCCTCGCCGCCGGCTACGAGACGATGAGCCGCGTCCCGACGTGGAAGGGGAACGAGTTCATCGCCCTCGCTTCCGACACCAACTTCGACTTCCCGCTCGGGGGGTTCTACACCGGCTACTACGCGCTCATGGTCGTCCGCCACATCTACGAGTACCTGCGGCGGGGCAAGTTCGCCCACGTCACCGACGAGCGCGAGGCCCAGCGCCTGGCGATCGCGGAGGGCCAGCGGGTGATGAGCTGGGTCTCGGTCAAGAACCACACGAACGCGCTCCACAACCCCTACGCGCAGTACCCGAAGCGCCTGACGGTCGACGACGTCCTCCGGTCGGAGATGATCAGCTACCCGCTCACGCGCGAGCAGATCTGCACGATGTCCGACGGCGCGGCCGTGGCACTGCTCTGCGACGAGTCGCGCGCGAAGGAGTTCACGGACAAGCCGGTCCGGGTCCTGGGCGTCGGGTGCGGCACCGACACGATGCGCCTCGCGGACCGCCCGTTCGGGAAGGTCCCGCTCATGGCGCACGAGAAGGCGGCCGACTACGCGCACCTCGACTATCCGGGGGTCCACTCGTTCCGGGCCGGGCGCACGGCCGGCCTCGAAGCGTACAAGATGGCCGGGATCGACGACCCGAAGCGGGAGCTCGATTTCATCGAGCTCCACGACGCCTACGCCTCCAGCGAGATCCAGACCTACGAGGACCTCGGGCTCTGCAAGTACGGCGAGGGGTACGACTTCACGGTCTCCGGGGCCCCGTTCCTGAAGGGGATCGACTACGGCCTGGAGGTGCCGCGCGCGGGCACGATACCGGTGAACCCGTCCGGCGGCCTCATCGCCTGCGGCCATCCGGTCGGCGCGACCGGCCTGATGCAGGCCGTCTTCGCGTTCTGGCAGCTGCAGGGGACGGTGCGGAAGCACTTCGGGGACGGGACCTTGCAGATCCGCGACGCCCGCCGCGGGGCGATCCACAGCCACGCCGGGACCGGCTCGGCGGTGACCGTCTCGATCCTCCAACGGGGGTTCTAGCGATGGTGCTGCCGAAGGCGTTCCAGAAGTTCCGCGACGTCCAGGAGGAGTTGGCGCGGAGCGGCGCGGCGATCTTCCGCGATGCGAAAGGCGTCGACAGCCTCGTCGTCCGCTCCCCGTACACCATCGAGTACATCCAGAGCTATGCCGAGGACTCGCCGTTCTTCCTCGGGCTCGCGGAGGGGAAGCTCCTCGGGACCCGGTGCACGAACCGGCGCTGCGGCTACCGCTACGCGACCCCGCGCTCGCATTGCATGGAGTGCGGCGGGCCGACCGAGTGGGTCGAGCTGCCCCGGCGGGGGCGGGTCCACTCGTGGACGACCTGCCACTTCGGCGGCGAGGCG
Source organism: Thermoplasmata archaeon (assembly GCA_035624925.1). Lineage (GTDB taxonomy): Archaea > Thermoplasmatota > Thermoplasmata > Lutacidiplasmatales > UBA184 > Lutacidiplasma. Next base: position 5,596 of record DASPQN010000101.1, on the reverse strand, counting down.
TTCCTCGCCGAGACGCCGTACAACCTCGCGCTGATCGAGTTCGACGAGGCCGACAGCGTGCTGCTCGTCCGTCTCAAGGACTGCGTCGAATCCGAGATCTACGTCGGGATGCCGGTCGAGGCCCGGTTCACCCCGTCGCCGAAGTACTCGATCACCGACGTCTGGTTCGTCCCGGCGCGCTAGGGGGCGGACCGGGCGTCCCGGTCCGGCTAGCCCTTCGGGGTGAGGCCCACCAGGGCGAGGACGTCCCCCTGACCCCGTCCGATATCGCTCCGCGCGGTCCGGGCGACGTCGACGAACTCGAGGCGCTTCCAGGGGGCGGCCCGCGGGGGCGCGGTCGACGGCCAGCGCCCCCGGTAGACGAAGTGAACGTCCCAGTGGGGGTCCTGCACACCGGCGCCGGGGCGGTCCGAGGGGTCGGAGAAGACCGAGGGGCCCCGGAGCGGCACCGGTGCCGCGCCGAGCTGCTCCTCGAGGATCGACCGCGCCGCGGCGTCCGGCGATTCGAACATCCGCAACTGGCGCGACGGCAGCATCCAACGGTCCCCGAGGCGTTCGAGCCGTCCCGGGTCGAGGGCGCCGATCTCCCACCAGGGCGCCGACCGGTCGGGCCGGCCCATCAGGACGGCACCGTCCCGGTCCGTCGCCTCGAGCACCAGGAAGACGGAAAGGCACATCCCGCTGTCCGGGACCTCGGCGCTCCCCGGGTGCTCGGTCAGCGGGCCACGACGGAACCGGGTGAACCGACGTTCCATCAGTCGACCTCCGCGCCGAACGGGAGGGATGCCGCGGGCCGGGCTTGAACCGGCGGCTTCAAGATCTTCAGTCTTGCACTCTCCCAAACTGAGTTACCGCGGCACCGACGGCCCCCGACCCCGAGGGCAGTATAAAGACGCGGGCGGTCAACGACCCGGCTCCGCGGGCCGGCCGGGGGACGGACCCCGGCCCTCCCCGGCCGAACGCGCGCGCCCACGTTCGGGACCGTCCTGCGCCTCCGCGACCCCCGCCGGTTTATTACCCGGGGGCCGCCTGAATGCCGTTCCCGATGCGTACGCTCATCGTCACCGAGAAGTTCAACACGGCGCTGCGGATCGCGGTCGTCCTCTCCGACGGCCGGATGAAGCGCAGCCGGGTCGCCGGGACCCCGGTCTTTGAGTTCGAGCGGGACGGGGGTCCGTACGCCGTCGTGGGCCTCCGCGGCCACATCGTCGAGCTCGACTACCCGCGGGAGCTCGCGGAGTGGTCCCTGGAGGGGCTCCCGAAGCTCGTCGACGCCGTCCCCGACAAGCGGGTCACCGAGCCCGGCATCGTCCGCGCGCTCGAGGAGATCGTCCGAGGCTTCGAGCGGGTGATCATCGCGACCGACTTCGACCGGGAAGGCGAGGTGATCGGCCTCGAGTGCCTGGCGCTCCTGCAGCGGGTCCACCCGACGATCGAGGTGAAGCGCGCCCGGTACAGCGCGCTGACGCGCGAGGAGATCGAGCAGAGCTTCTCGCACCTGTCCGACGTCGACCGCGCGCTCGCCGCCGCCGGCGAGGCCCGTCAGGAGATCGACCTTGCCTGGGGGGCCCTGCTCACCCGGTACCTGTCGATCACCAGCGGCCAGCGGGGTCGCGCGTTCCTCTCGGCGGGGCGGGTCCAGACCCCCACCCTCGCGCTGCTGGTCGAGCGCGACCAGCAGATCAAGGAGTTCCAGCCGAAGCCGTTCTGGCAGATCGCGGCGACCGCGACGCACGCCGGAGAGAAGTTCACGCTCCGCCACGAGCACGGGGTCTGGGACGAGAAGACGCAGGCGGAGCAGGTCTACGCGCGCGTCCGCGACGCCCGCAGCGGGACCGTGCGCGCGTTCCACGAAGAAGAGACCCGCCGCCGGCCGCCGATCCCGTTCTCGACGACGCTCTTCGTCGCCGAAGCGACGCGGATCGGCTTCGGCGCCGCGCAGGCGATGCGCTACGCCGAGGACCTCTACACCCAGGGGCTGATCAGCTACCCGAGGACCGACAACACGGTCTACCCACGCGGCCTCGGGCTCCGCACGCTCGCCGAGAAGTTCCGGGACGGCCCGTTCGCCGAGCCGGCCGGTATCGTCCTCGCCCAGCCGTCGTTCCGGCCGACGCGCGGGCGGACCGAGACGACCGACCACCCTCCGATCTACCCGACGGCGGCGATCGACCCCAAGAAGCTGCGGGCCGAGCCCGCCCGGCTCTACGAGCTGGTCGTCCGCCGGTTCCTGGCGACCTTGGGCCCGGACGCCGTGGGTTGGCGGCGAACCGCCGCGGTCGAGCTCTCCGGGGAGCCGTTCCACGGAGAAGGCCACCACGTCACCGACCCCGGCTGGTACCGGATCTACCCGTACTCCCAGCCCGAGGAGTCCCCGATGCCGGTCCTCGAGGTCGGCCGGCCGGTCACGATCGAGTCGGTCGACCTCCTCGAGGACCGGACCAAGCCCCCGCGTCGCTACTCCCAGGGGACCCTGATCCAGGAGATGGAGCGTCTCGGCCTCGGGACGAAGAGCACCCGCCACGACGTCCTTCAGAAACTGTTCGACCGCCGCTACATCAACGCCCGCCAGCTGGAGCCGACCTCGACGGGGATCGCCGTGACCGAGGCGCTCCGGGCCCATGCGCCGCTGATCACGCGGCCGGAGATGACCCACCGGCTCGAGGAGGACATGGAGCTCGTCGCCGAGTCGAAGAAACCCAAGGCCGACGTCCTTAGCGAGTCGCGCGAGATGCTGCGCGAAGCGTTCGCGCTCCTGTCGGCCAATACCGCCGGCGTCAAGGAGACCCTGGGCGCGGCGCTCGACCGCCAGCATTTCGTCGGGCCGTGCGCGAAATGCGGGGGAGCGCTCCGGCTCGCCCGGAGCCCGCGGGGCTCCCGCTGGGTCCAGTGCGTGAACAACCCGGCGTCGTGCACCGCGACGTACTCGCTCCCGGCGGCCGGTTTCGTCGAGCCGGCGCCCGAGTTCCTCTGCGGCACGTGCAAGGTGCCCCGGGTGAAGATCACGTTCCGCGGCCAGCGGCCGGACCTGTACTGCATCAACCCGGAGTGCGTCGAGCACCACCGGGCGTTCCGCATCGGCGTGTGTCCGAACTGCGGGAGCCCGCTCAACATCCGCTACTCGTTCGCGGGCAAGCGGTTCGTCGGCTGTTCCGGCTACCCGACCTGCCGCGTGACGTACCCCCTGCCGCAGCGGGGGCGGCTCGACAAGGACCAGCCTCCCTGCCCCACCTGCCGCGCGCCGGTCGTGACCGCGATCGAAGCCGGCCGTCCACCCTGGACCCTCTGCATCAACCCGGAATGCCCGACGCGAAAGAAGCCCGAAGCCGCCACCGCGCCGAAGGCGGCTCCCCGGCGCGCAGCGAGCCCCGCTCGGGCGAGGACGGGGAAAACGCCGGCCCGACGGGCCCCGGCTCAACCAAAGGCGAAGGCCTCCCGGCGGGCCGCGACCCGCAGACGATCGTCGGAGCCGCCCGTCGGGCCAGCCCCCGAATCGTCGGAGCCACCGTCCGAGTCGTAGCCCGGTCGTCGCGCCCGAGCCCGTTCGGCCCCGGGGGCACTGTTCCCGCACCTCCCGACCCGCGTTAAATACGGACTTCCGCATTTCGAGGCGTGGGCGCCGTCGTCCAGCTCCACGAGCTCGGCTACCGCGCGGCCGAACGCCGCCTCGCTGCCCACCCGCTGGTGGTGCTGCCGGTCGGTGCCCTCGAGGCGCACGGGCCACACCTCCCCCTGGGCTCCGACCAGATCCAGGCCGAGATGACGGCGGTGGCGCTCGCCGAGCGTCTCGGGGGGCTCGTCGCTCCGACCGTGACCTACGGCTCGGCCCCGGGGGCCCGCCGCTTCCCGGGGACGGTCTCGCTGACGATCGCCGAGCTCGAGACGTACGCCGCAGGGGTCATCTCCGAGCTGGCCCGCAACGGGGTCCGGCGGCTTCTCGTGCTCTCGGGCCACGGAGAACGCGGCCACATCGCCGCGCTGCGGGAGGCGGCCGAGCGGGCGATGCGCGAGCACCCGGGGCTGCGGGTCGTGGTCCTGTGCGATTACGAGTTCGTCTACGAGCTGCGGGGCAAGGACGCTCCCGCCTCGGACGGCCACGCCGGACTCCTCGAAACGTCGCGGATGCTGGCGCTCGTCCCCGGGATGGTGGGTCCGGAACGGCCCGTCGGCATCTACAAGCACAGCCCGTTCGTCCCCGGCTCCCCGACGGAGGCCGACTGGCCGGAGTGCGTCATCGGCGACCCCCGGCCGGCCAACCCGGAGCTCGGGCGCAAGGTCCAGGCGCATGTCCTTGACCGCCTGGTCGAGACGGTCACGACGCTCCTGCCGCCGTAGGACGGACTGTGGCCGAGCTCAGCGACGCGATCCGCGTGCGCGGCGCGCGGCAACATAACCTCAAGAACGTCTCCGTCGACATCCCCCGCGGCAAGTTCGTCGTCATCACCGGCGTGAGCGGTTCGGGGAAGTCCTCCCTCGCGTTCGATACCCTCTACGCCGAGGGGCAGCGGCGCTACATCGAGAGCCTGTCGGCGTACGCGCGCCAGTTCCTCGGGCAGATGGACAAGCCGGACGTCGACGCGATCGAGGGCCTCTCGCCGGCGATCGCGATCGAGCAGCGGGCCGGCAGCCGCAACCCGCGCTCGACGGTCGGCACGGTGACGGAGATCTACGACTACCTGCGTCTGCTGTTCGCACGGATCGGCGTCCCGCACTGCCCGAACGACGGCGAGGAGATCGCCCCCCAGTCGGTCGACCGCATCGTCGAGGCGGTGCGGCGTGCCGGGGCGGGCGGGAAGGTCGACCTCCTCGCGCCCGTCGTCCGCGGGGCGAAGGGGGAGCACCGTGACGTCCTCGACCGGCTTCGGAAGGCAGGCTACCGTCGGTTCGTCATCGACGGGGTCGAGGTGCGGCTCCCCGGCCGCGAGGTGCGCCTCGGGAAGAACCAGAAGCACACGATCGAGGTCGTCGTCGACTCGCTGGACGTGGTGGAGGGCGAGGAGAGCCGCCTCGCCGAGGCGGTCGCCCTCGCGCGGGAGCTCGGCGACGGCCTCGTCGTCGTCCGACGCTCGGGGGGCGAGCGGACGACGTACTCGAGCCGACGGGCGTGCCCGCGCTGCGGGTTCTCGCTCGAGGAGCTGACCCCCAGGATGTTCTCGTTCAACAATCCGATCGGGGCCTGTCCGGAGTGCCTCGGGATCGGCGCGACGCTCCACGCCGACCCGGACCGTATCGTGCCGGACAAGGACAAGACCCTCGGTCGGGCGATCGCGGTCTGGGGGCTCACCCCGGAGCCGGAAGGCCTGCGTCGGTTTGCCGCCGCGTTCGACCACGACCTGCGTCGCCCGGTGCGGGAGCTTTCCGAGAAGGGGTGGAAGGCGTTGATGTACGGTTCCGACCGGAACCTCGGCCCGGGGGTCCGCGGACCGGGCCACTGGTGGGCGACCGGCTGGCTCCGGGAAGGTCTCGTCGCGGCGGTCGAGCGCCGCTGGAAGTCGACCAAGAGCGAAGGCGCGAAGGAGTACTACCTCGGGTTCCTGTCGTTCGTCAAGTGCCGCTCCTGTGCCGGCCGGCGGCTCAAGCCGTCGAGCCTGGCGGT
>DASPQN010000100.1:0-13203 GCA_035624925.1 Thermoplasmata archaeon | reverse complement strand
ACCACGACCCCGATCAGCAGCGTCGAGACCGCGTAGGCCTGGTACAGCTTCTTCTCGTCCAGCCAGCGGCGCTTGACGATGTACTCGGCGAAGGAGATCGACGCGTTCCGGGCGACGAGGAAGATGAGGAAGACGACGATCGCCGAGGCCAAGAGGGCCGCGACGGGGATCAGCATCGACGGATAGGCGAAGTCGGCGGTCACCACCCAGAACGCCGCGAACGTCCCCGTGACCTCCCAGACCGGGACGATGTACGGCAGGACCTTCTTCTTCGACGGTTCGTAGAAGAGCAGCAGGAGCACCGCGCCCATCAGCTCGGTGACGAACAGCGTGAGGAACACCGAGAAGATCGCGAAATTGATGTAGAACGGCCAGTTAGTAATTGACATCCTTCCCCGCCCGCGCGGGTTCGAGGTCGACCTCCAGCGGACGTCCGTTGAAGACGCGGACCATGAAGTAGAACGTCGCCGGCACCAGGGCGGCGTAGAACGCGACGATGATCACCCCGGGGACCACGAGCCCGTTGCTGGAGCTCGCGGCGGCGCTCACGGTCATGACGTTGTAGACGATCCACGGCTGTCGGCCGATCTCGTCCGTCGCCCATCCGAGCTCCATCACGACGGCGGTGAGCACCGAGACCGCGGCCAGGCCGTAGACCCAGAGGCGCCGCTCGTACGGCCGGCGCCCGGCCGCCCAGAGGGCCGCGAAGGCGAGGAGGAAGAGGCCGATGAGGGCGCCGCCCAGGACCATGACGTCGAACGTCGTGTGGATGATGAGGGGGGGACACGGCGAGGTCGAGGAGCACTGCGAGAGGCCGGGAAGCATCTCGTGGTGGGTCAGCAGGCCCTGGAGGCCGGGGATCTGGATCGCCCCGACGACCGTCGTGCCGGACAGCGTGCCGAAGATCGTCTCCGGTAGGTTGGTCCCGGGCGTGGGGTTGAGCTCGATCGCGGCGTACTTGAGCGGCTGGTACTTGTAGAGGCTCTCGATCTCGAGGGCACCGGCGAGGACGGAGAGCGCGACCAGGACGACCCCGACGACCGTTGCGATCCGCAGGCCGCGGAGGAAGAGCTTCCGCTCGGTCGGGTCCGTCCCCCGGTGGTAGCGGTACGCGAAGTACCCCCCGATCAGCATCAGGCCGGTGAGCGGCACGGCCGCCACCACGTGCATGACCTCGTACCCGGTCGACGCGGTGAAGAACGGCGCCCACGGGTTCACGCCGGTGACCGCCCCGTTCAGCTGGTACTGGGCGAGGTCGAACCCGTTCGGCGTATTCATCCAGGCGTTGACCATGACGATCAACACGGCCGACAGCAGCGTGCCGAGGACGACCGGCACCGTCAGCGCCCAGCGGGAGTACTTCCCGACGAAGAACTTTCCGTAGTAGACGTAGACGACGAGGAAGATCGTCTCGAGGAAGAACGCGAAGATCTCGACGTAGAAGATCGCGATGACGCCGGTCTCGGAGACCAGCTTCATGAACCCGGGGAAGAGGTTGACCAGCTCGACCGCCATCACGATCCCGCTGCCGGTCCCGACGCCGAACGATACCACGAACGGCCGGCACAGCTTGCGGGCGAGGCCCTGGTAGAGCGGGTCGCCGTAGCGCGCGGAGAGGAACTCGCACGCCGAGATCACCAGGGCGAGCCCGATCGACACCGAGACGATCAGGATGTGCGAGGCGATCGTGAACGCGAACAGGAACCGGTCGAACTCGAGGATCGGCACGCCCATCGGGAGCAGGCCTTCGGACCCGACGCCGAGCCCACCTACATGACCCGGAGGTCAAGCTCCGGTGACGAAGCGGCTGGGGTCGGGCACCCCATTCCTGACCCCCCGGTCGAGTAGGGCAGGTCGACCCGGCTCGACGGTGGTTTCTTGACCGTCGGGCCGCGGTGGGGTCGAAGCGAGGGTTCTGTGGCCCTGGCGATCGCCGTGTCCATGGTGGCGATCTGCGTCATCGCCCTCGCCCTGGCCGTTCTCGTCCTCGCGCGGTACCGTCGGGACCGGCGCCGATGGCACCTCTACTGGGGCGTCGGGATCTTCCTCGTGTTCGTGGCCCAGGCCCAGGAGGCCGCGTTCTACCTGGGGCTCTGGTCCCAGCTGCTGATCCGGTCGTACCTGGTCGTCGTCGCGGTCCTGGTCGGAGTGCTCTCGCTCGGCTCCGCCGAGCTCTCGCTCCGCGGGCGAGCTCGCTCGCTCTGGTACGGCTACGTGGGCGCCAGCTGCGCGGCGTGTGCCGCGGTCTGCGCGGTCACGCCGGTCTCGTCCACGATCCTGTACGAGGGCGTCGTGTGGGGGATGCCACCGATCAACGTCGTGATCGTCTCCTCGCTGGCGACGATCCCGACCGCGTTGCTGCTGATCGTCGCCTCGCTCCTCGGCGCGGTCCGGGAGCGGCGCCTCCGGCTCCTCTACATCACTGCAGGGATGACGGTCTTCACCGTCTCGGGGAGCCTCTACATCGTCAGCTTCCCCGCCGCGATGTTCTACGCCGAGTTCCTCGGGGTCGTCCTGCTCTTCCTCGGCTTCGTCAACGTGCTCGACCGACCGGTCCGGTCGCCTCGACCGATACCGGCGTAACGGACCCCAGCCGGCCCGGCGCGCCCGAGCCGGAGCGGTGCGGCCCTCCTAGGGTGGACGTTCCACCCGCTCCGCAGGACGCTCGATGGACTCAAATCCGCCGGCACGACGCCGGTCGTGCCGGTCCATGAGCCCTCGGTCGCAGCGCCCCCGGCCGTTCCCGACCCTCGGCGAGCTCGAGGAGGCCGCCGAGCGGGCGGTCGACGAGCGGGTGTGGGGGTACATCCAAGGCGGGGCTGGCGCGGAACGGACCTGTCGTGCCAACCTCGCAGCGTTCGACCGCTGGACCCTCGTGCCGGACGAGCTCGCCGGCGTGCGCTCCGTGGACCTCCGGACATCGCTCCTCGGCCAGCCGGTGAGCGCCCCGTTCTTCATCGCCCCGAGCGCCTACCAACGTGAGGTGCACCCGGGGGGCGAGGCAGCGGTGGCCGCGGCCGCCGCTCAGCTCGGGGTGCTGGGGGTGTTCAGCACGCTCTCCTCCGATTCGCTCGAGGCGATCGCTCGGGCGGGCGGTGCCGGCCCCCGCTGGTTCCAGCTCTACCTCCAGCCGACGCTCGACGCGTCGCTCGACCTGGTCCGGCGCGCGGAGCTCGCGGGGTACTCCGCGCTGGTGGTCACCGTGGATACCCCGGTGCTCGGCTCCCGGGACCGGCAGGAGCGGAGCGGCTTCGCGCTCCGGCAGCCGATCCCCGTCGGCAACGGCGAGGACGTCCGGTCCCCGCCACGGGGGCCGACCTGGGACGGTGGGACGTACGACCTCGGAGAGGGTGGAGAGGTCACCTGGGAAACGCTGGCCGCACTGCACCGCGCAACCTCCCTTCCGCTCGTGGTCAAGGGTCTGCTCGGGCCGGCATCGGCCCGGCGGGCGGTCGACCTCGGGGCGAGGGCGGTCGTCGTGTCGAACCATGGGGGTCGCCAGCTCGACCTCGCCCCGGCAGCCCTGGACGCGCTCCCGTCGATCGTCGCCGCCGTCGGGCGGGACGCGGAGGTCTACGTGGACGGGGGGATCCGACGCGGCAGTGACGTGATCGTGGCCCTCGCGCTAGGGGCCCGCGCGGTCGGTCTCGGCCGTCCCATCCTCTGGGCGCTCGCCGTCGGAGGTCAGGCGGGCGTGGACCGTTACCTTCGCAGCCTCGGGACCGAGCTCGCCAACTCGCTCGTCCTGCTCGGCCGGGCGCGCGTAGGCGACGTCGACCGGTCCGCGGTCCAGCCGGCCCCGGCCACGACGCCGGGACCGGCGGGGCCGTCGGTCGGCGGCGCCCCGCCTACCAGGGGCCGCCCTGGCCACCCGAGCCGGCCCACCCCGGCGCACCGAACCTGAGGCGGGGCGTCCCCGATGGCGGAGCCGGTCCGGCCGTCGTACGCCGCCCTGTTCCGGAACCGGAACTACCTCAGGGTCTTCTCGGCCGGCCTCGGCTCGGTCGCGGGCTCGGCGATCACGGCGGTCTGCCTGGTCTGGCTGGTCGCCGAGACGACCGGCTCCGCGGTCGACGTCGCCCTGCTCGCGACGTCGTGGGTGGTGAGCGCCCTCGTCTTCAGCGTCTTCGGAGGGACCCTCGTCGACCGCTACGACCGCCGTCGTCTGATGATCGGCTCGGACGTCGCGCGAGCCGTCGCCCTGGGCGCGGTCACGGTCGAGCTCGCGGTGCACGGCTTCGACCTGGTCTCGCTCCTCACGGCGTACGCCGTCGTGGGGGCGTTCACGACCATCTTCAACCCCGCGGAGCAGGCGATCATCCCCCAGATCGTGGGCGCGATCCAGGTCGCGGACGCGAACGGCCTCGTCCGGTCCAGCCGGTCGGCGCTCCAGTTCGCCGGCGCCGCCGTCGCCGGTGGCCTCCTCGTGAGCGTGGGACCGGTCGCCGGGCTCGCGGCGAACGCGGCGACCTTCGCCCTGTCGGCGGTCCTGCTCACCGGCATGCGGATCCCGCGTGGCGAGGTCCGGCGCCAGGGCGTCGCGCGGCCGTCGTACTTCTCCGACGTCGCGGGCGGGTTCCGGTGGCTCTGGGGGGCGAGGGGGTTCTTCCAGCTCACCCTTTCCGCGACGTTCTTCAACTTCTGCTCGACCGTCGTCGGGACGTTCCTCGTCTTCTTCGCGACGCTCGTCCTGCACGGCGGGGCGCTCGACTACGCTCTCCTCCTCGCCTCCCTGGTCGCCGGAAGCGGCCTGGGCGCCCTGCTGGTCGGACGGGTCGGGGCGGTGCGCTGGGCCGGCCCCGCCTGGACGGTCCCCTACGGCGTGGTCTCCGGGGCCGTCGTGCTCGTGATGGCGCTCTGGCCGTCGTTCCCCCTCGGGATCGTCGCGATGTTCGCGTTGGGTGCGCTGGGCGGCTTCGCCGGGACCGCGTGGCTCTCCGCCGCCCAGCTCCTCGTCCCGCCCGAGATGCAGGGCCGGTACTTCGGCGTCGACAACCTCGGGAGCATCGCGATCCTGCCCGCGGCCCAGATCGGGGGCGCGTTCCTCGTCGCCGACTACGGCCCCCGGACGACCTACCTCGTCATGGGGGTGCTGTGGGTCGCGGCCGGGGCCGTGTTCCTCGTGCCGCGCTCCCTGCGCGAGCTCGGCTACCGGCCGGGGGAGGCGCCGGACGTCACTCTCCGTAGCGACGGCGACGTTGCTGGAACGTCCGTATCGCCCGGAGGAACTCGAGGCGCGTGAGCCCCGGCCAGAGGACGTCCGAGAAGTAGAGCTCGCTGTAGGCCGACTGCCAGAGGAGGAAGTTCGAGATCCGCTCCTCCCCGCTGGTCCGCAGGATCAGGTCCGGGTCCGGTAGATCCGCGGTGTAGAGGTGGCGGGCGACCGTCTCCGAATCGATCGCCTCGGGCTCGATCGTGCCGGCGCGGACCTCGCGGGCGAGCTCGCGGATCGCCTCGACGATCTCGTCGCGGCCGCCGTAGCCGAGGGCGACGTTGTAGCGGTAGTCGCTGTAGCCCTTGGTCGCCTCCTCGGCGATCGTGACCGCCTCGCGGACCCGGGCGGGCAGCAGCAGGCGGTTGCCGATGACCCGTACCCGGATCCGGTGGCGGTGGACGCGCTCGTCGGTCGCGATGTCGCGCAGCGCCTTGTCGAACAGGTCCATCAGGCCCTCGAGCTCCTCCGGCGAGCGCAGCAGGTTCTCGGTCGACAGGGCGTAGACCGTCAGGATCCGGATCTGGAGGTCGAGGCACCAGTCGAGGAGCTGCTCGAGCGTGTCGCGGCCGCGGGCATGCCCGTCGCGGATCCCCATCCCGTGCGACCGGGCGAAGCGGCGGTTGCCGTCCATGATGATCGCGAGGTGCTTCGGGACCGGCTCGGCGCGCACGAGCTCGAGAAGTCGCTTCTCGGTCACGCCCCTCAGGGCGTCGCCGACGAGATGCGAGAGGTACCGGCTCGACTTGGCCTCGCTCTCGCGCGCCGGTTCGGTCACGACGGTACGGATGCCGATGCCGAGGATAACCCGGGCGGTTCGGGAACGGGGTGGGGCGCCCTGGTCGGGAGTTCCGGTCCGAAGGGCCTCCTTCGAACGTTCGAACCCGAGTCCCAGGCTCGACAGACCTAGATCCTAGACCACTAGACTACCAGGGCACGCCCGCCCGCCTATCCCTCCCATGGTATGAATCTTGCCGGCGCCCGAAGCGTTCCGGCCCATCGCCGCGCGGACCCGCCGACCGTCGCGGGCCGACGGGGCGACCCCGGGACCGCGGGCCGCCAGCGCACCCGCGCGCGAGCGCGCGCGTCCGAGCGGCTCGGGGGCTGGCGGTCGACCGACCTCGTCGTGCCGGTCGACCTCGACGTATTTGTAGGGGCTGTCGGGCTGACGCCGGCGGCGTTCGGCGGTGAAGGCGATGAGCGCAGCGATGAGCTGGTTCGTCTCGGTCGTGGCCGTGCTCGGCCTCGTGCTCGCGCTCCACCACCTCGGCGTGGACATCAGCTCCAACGTCGGGGCGTTCGTGCGCGACGCAGAACTCCTTCTCGGCCAGCCCCTCCTCCCCCAGTGACGGGAGGGGCCTGGCCCCCCTGATTCAGGCGCCGGGCCCCCGCCGGAGCCGGGCGGCCAGGTCGCGGGGTCGGACGACCCCGTCCGGGGTGACGAACGCCGTAACGTACCGAGCGGGAGTGACGTCGAACGCCGGGTTCCGGGCCCGGCTCCGAAGCGGCGTCAGCCGCCGCCCCGCGAGCTCCAGGACCTCCTCGGGGGCCCGCTCCTCGACCGGGATCGACCGTCCGCTCGCCCGGCGGCCGTCGAACGTCGTCCACGGCGCCGCGACGTAGAACGGGACGCCGTTCTCGTGGGCCACGACGGCCTTCTCGTACGTTCCGATCTTGTTCGCGAAGTCGCCGTTCCGGGCGATCCGGTCGGCGCCGACGAGGACCGCGTCGATCTCCCCGGTCCTCAGGTAGTGGCCCGCGGCGTTGTCGGCGATGACCGCGTGCGGGATCCGCTCGCGGGCGAGCTCCCAGGCCGTCAGCCTCGCTCCCTGGAGGAGCGGCCGGGTCTCGTCGACGAACACGAACAGGTGGGCGCCCCGCTCGCGCGCGACGCGGATCGGCGCGAGCGCCGTCCCCCATTCGACCGTCGCGAGGGCCCCCGCGTTGCAGTGGGTGAGGACCCCGTGGGCGCGCCGCAGCAGGGGGGCCCCGGCGAGGCCGATGCGGTGGCACTCCTGGACGACCCGGCGCCGGTAGCGGTCGGCCGCACTGAGCGGATCCTCCCCGGCCTCCCAGGCGCGGAGGACCTCGTCGATCCCCACGAACAGGTCGACGGCCGTCGGCCGGGTCGCCCGGAGCGTCGCGGCCGCTCGGACGGGGTCACCGCGCGGCCGGAGCGAGGCGAGCGCCATCCCGTAGGCCGCCGCGACGCCGATCGCCGGTGCACCGCGGACGACCATCGTGCGGATCGCGTCGGCGACCTGGTCCACCGTGCGGAGCCGGCGGACGACCGTCCGCCCCGGAAGCTCGCGCTGGTCGAGGAGCGCGAGCGCCCCCCGGTCCCACCAGAGCGCTCGGACCGGCGGCACGGGCCCCCTCAGGCGTCGAACGTGTGGAGCAGGTCGAGCCACGCCGCGTCCACCGTCCTCGGACCGGCGAGGGCCGCGTCGAACGGGATGCCGACCACCTCGGTCCCGCGCAGGACGGCGACGGTGCCCGCCCTGCCGGCGAGCGCGAGGTCGACCGCGCCGGCGCCCAGACGGGTCGCCAGGATCCGGTCGAACACCTCGGGGGGTCCCCCCCGCTGGATGTGGCCGATCTGGGCGCTCCGGGTCTCCGAGCCGGTCGCCTCCTGGATCCGTCGGGCGAGCTCCGCGCCGACGCCGCGCTGGGCCAGGATCTCGTGGCCGAACTGGTCCTTCGAGCCGGCCGCGCCGGGGCGGAGGCCAAGGTCGACCCCTTCGCTCGTGACGACGAGGGCGTAGCTCCGGGCCGCCAGGGCGCGCCGTACCCGGGCCATCAGGGCCGCCTCATCGTACACCTCCTCGGGGAGGAGGGTCGCGTCCGCGCCCCCCGCGAGCCCGGTGGCCAGCGCCACCCAGCCCGCGTGCCGCCCCATCACCTCGAGGACGATCGCCCGGTGGTGGCTCGCGGCCGTGTCCCGCAGGCGCTCGAGCGCGTCGACGGCGACCGCGACGGCCGAATGGAAGCCGAACGTCCAATCGGTCCCCCGGACGTCGTTGTCCATCGTCTTCGGCACCCCCACGACCCCCCGGCCGCGCCGGTGGAGCTCCCGTGCCGCGGTGAGCGTATCGTCGCCCCCGATCGCGACCAGGACGTCGACCCGGTGGCGGTCGAGCGTCGCGAGGACCTTGCGCGCGTCGTCGTCCGTTCCGAACGGGTTCGTCCGCGACGTGCCCAGGAACGTCCCTCCCCGCCCTTCGAGCCCGACCACGTCCTCGGGCGCGAGCGGGCGGGCCTCGTCGTCGCGCACGCCCTTCCAGCCGTCACGGAAGCCGACGGTCGCGTGGCCGGACGCGGCGGCCCTCCTCACGACCGCACGGACGGCCGGGTTGAGCCCCGGGCAGTCCCCGCCGCCGGTGAGGACGCCGAACCTCACGAGGCGACCTCAAGGTAGCCGCGCGGGGCGGTGGAGAGGAACTCGAAGCCGTTCCGCGTCACCACGACGTCGTCCTCGATCCGGACCCCGCCCTTACCGGGCAGGTAGATCCCCGGCTCGACGGTGAAGACCATCCCCTCCTCCAGCGGGTCCTCGATCTTCGGGCCGTAGTACCAGCCGTCGTGGACGGCGAGCCCGATCGAGTGCCCGACGCCGTGGATCAGCCGTCCCTTGAACGGGGAGGCGTCGATCACGTTCGCCGCGGCGAGGTGGACCTCCTTCGCCTGGACGCCGGGGCGGATCGTGTCCAGCGCCGCCCGCTGGGCGCGCTCGACCGTCTCGTGGACCCGCTTCATCTCCGGGTCGGTCGGCCCGAAGCGGAACGAGCGGGTGATGTCGCTCGCGTAGCGGCGGTGGAACGCCCCGTAGTCGCAGACGATCGAGCTCCCCGGCTCGAGTCGGGTCGCGCCGGGCTGGTAGTGGGGCTCGGCGCCGTGGGGCCCGAACGCGACGATCGTCGCGAACGACCGGCCGCTCGCCCCGTGCCGGTTCATGCGGTACTCGATCTCCGCGGCGAGCTCGAGCTCCGTCACCCCCTGGTGCAGCATCGACGGGATCTCGACGCCGACCTTGGAGCCGATCTCGGCCGCCTTGCGCAGGCGGTCGATCTCGCCCGCGTCCTTGGTCGCGCGCGCCTGGCGGATCGCCGTCGACGCGTCGACCCAGTGCGTCTGCGGGGCGAGCTTGTCGAGACGCGCGAACCAGCCGTGCGTCAGCTCGGCGAAGTTGAGGGCGACGGTCTTCGCGCCGGCCAGGAGCTTCGCGAGCTCCGGCTCGGCGCCGTCGCGCTCGACGGTGTGGAGCGTCACCGACGGGTCGTGCTTCGCCGCCTCCTGCGCGCTCTGGGCCTCGAGCGGCGAGGTGGTCAGGTCCATCGTGCCGTCGCGCCGGGCGACGGCGACCGACCCCTCGAACAGGCCGCTCGGGACGTCGAACAGGTAGAAGAAGCTCTGATCCAGATGCGGGTCGACCGCGTTCGCGATCACCAGCGCATCGACCGACGCGTCCAGCCGCTCGAAGACCTTGCGGACCCGCGCTTTCATGGGTCCGACGAACGGCTACGGGGTTTCAACCTTTGCGGCCGCGGCCCGCACGTCCTTCCAGGAGAGGACCGGCTCGCGCGCCGCCCGGACCTCGTCGATCCGTCCGACGGCGCAGGAGGCGGGCGCCGCATGCAGATGCTCGGGGGTGTCGTCCAGCGCGCGCTCGACCGCCGCGGCGAAGCCGTCGAGCTCGCGCTTCGACTCGGTCTCGGGCATCTCGATCATCAGCGCCTCCTCGATCAGCGTCGGGAAGTAGACGGTCGGGGCGTGGACCCCCTCGTCCAGCAGACGCTTCGCCAGGTCGAGCGTGCGGACGCCCTTCTCCCGGAGCGGGACGCCGGAGAGGACGAACTCGTGCTTCACCAGCGGGCGGAACGGGCGCGGGAGCCGCTTCCCGAGCCGGGCCCCGAGGTAGTTCGAGTTGAGCACGGACCTCCTCGCGACGTGGCGGAGGCCGTCCTCGCCGTGGGCGAGGATGAACGCGTAGGCGCGGACGTCCAGGCCGAAGTTCCCGTAGGCCGTCTTGACCTTCCCGATCGACTTTGGGCGACGGTAGTCGAGGCGGAACTTCCGGCCGGCCCTGACCACGCGCGGCACCGGCAGGTACGGCGCGAGCGTCTCTCCGACGCCGAGGACCCCGGCGCCAGGACCGCCGCCGCCGTGGGGCGTGGCGAACGTCTTGTGGAGGTTGAGGTGGGCGATGTCGAACCCCATCCTCCCCGGGTTCGTCACCCCCAGGATCGCGTTCAGGTTCGCCCCGTCGTAGTAGAGCATCGCGCCAGCGGCATGGACCGCCTCGGCGATCTCGAGGATCTCGCTCTCGAAGAAGCCGGCCGTGTTGGGGTTCGTCAGCATGAAGCAGGCGGTCCGGTCGGAGAGCGCCGCCTTGAGGGCGGCGAGGTCGACGCACCCTTCCTTGGAGGCGATCTCCTTCGTCTCGAAGCCGGCCATGTTGGCGGAGGCCGGGTTCGTCCCGTGGGCCGTGTCGGGCAGCAGGACCTCGGTCCGCCGCTCGAGCTCGCCCAGGTCGCGGTAGTGGGCGCGGACCATCAGGAGCGAGGTGTACTCCCCCTGGGCTCCCGCCGCGGGCTGCAGCGAGACCTCGTGGAAGCCGGTGATCTTCGCGAGCAGGCGCTCGAGGCGCCACGTCAGCTCGAGCGAGCCCTGGACGGTCGCCTCCGGCTGGTACGGGTGGACCTGGGCGGCCCCCGGGCGTCGGGCGAGCAGCTCGGAGACCTTCGGGTTGTACTTCATCGTGCACGACCCGAGCGGGTAGACGCCGGAGTCGATGCCGAAGTTCATCTGGGAGAGGCGGGTGTAGTGGCGGACCACGGTCGGCTCGCTGAGCTCGGGCCAGTTCAGCTCGGCGCGCCGCCGGAACCGCTCCGGCACGCCGGGGATGGCCGGCGCCGGCTCCGGGGCGTGCGCGTGAGCGAGGTCCCAGAGCGACGGTTCGTCCCAGCGGGCCTGGCGGTACGTCATCGCGCCCCCGCGGCGGCCCAGGCTCGGGCGGCGGTCACGTAGCGGTCGATCTCCTTGTCCCCGACCGACTCCGCCGGGGCGACGAGGATCCTCGGAGGGGCCTCGGGCGCGTCCGGCCGCGGGTCGGCCAGCGGGGTGCCGCCCAGGACCTTCGCGCGCCGCAGGCGGTCGAGGAACGCGGCCGCGGTCCCCCGCTCGAGCTCGACGGTGAACTCGCCGAGGTACGGCGCCTCGAAGCGGGGCGCCCGCAGCCCGTCGATCGCGCCGAGGCCGGAGGCGAGCGTACGCGCCCTCTCCGCGAGCGACGCCTGCAGCGAGGCGAGGCCCTTCGGTCCCACCAGGCTCGCGTAGACCACGAACGCGAGGGCCATCAGCGACTCGTTCGTGCAGATGTTCGAGGTCGCCTTGCTCCGGCGGATGTGCTGCTCCCGCGTCTGGAGCGTGAGGGTGTAGGCGGGTCGGCCGTAGGCGTCGACCGTCGCGCCGACGATCCGGCCGGGCGCCTGGCGGACGTGCTCCCGGCGGCAGGCGAACAGGCCGAGCAGCGGGCCGCCGAACGACGGCGGGATGCCGAACCCCTGCCCCTCCCCGACGACCACGTCCGCCCCGTATGCCCCGGGCGGCTCGAGGACCGTCAGCGACAGCGGGTCGGCGACGACGACCAGCGGAACCTCGCCGATCGTCGACTTAAGGTCGAACACGTGCTCGTCGAGGGCCCCGAAGCCGTTCGGGACGTCGGCGAGGACCCCGAAGACGTCGTGCGCCTGGACCGCCATGCGGACGAAGTCGAGGTCGAGGAGCCCCGTCCGGTCGTCGTACGGGATCTCCTCGACGACGAGGCCGGGCCCGCTCGCGTAGTTGATGAGGACGCTCTTCTCCTCCCACGGGAGGCTCGCCGGGACGAGGAAGCGCCGCCCCTCGTGGATCCGGCGGCACAAGAGGAGCGCTTCGCCGGCGGCGCTCGCCCCGTCGTAGAGCGACGCGTTCGCGACGTCGAGGCCGGTGAGCTCCACCCAAAGGCTCTGGAACTCGAACAGGGACCGGAGCATCCCTTGGCTCGCCTCGGGCTGGTACGGCGTGTACGACGTGTAGAACTCGCTCCGCGAGACGATGGCGTCGACGGCGGCGGGCGCGTAGCGGCAGGCGATCCGCCCTCCCAGGAAGTTCGCGAACCGGCTGACGGGCCGGTTCCGGTCGAGGAGGCGGTCGACCTCGGCCACGACCTGCGGCTCGTCGCGCCCGGGCCCGACCCCGAGCCGACCCAGCCGCGCCTTCTTCGGGACGTCGCGGAACAGCTCGTCGACCGACGTCAGGCCCAGCGCCTGGAGGAGGGCGGCCTCCTCTCCCACATCGTCGGAGATCCAGCGGACCAAGAGGCTCGCCTCGCGCTACCGACCGACGGCGACCATAAATCGGTTCTATCGACCGCGCTTGACCGTCTCACGGCGCGTCGCCTTCTGCGGCGCGGCGAGAGCTACTTCATCCGCCTCCGGTAGCTGCGAACGACCGATGCCCACCCGTCCGCGCGCACGGTGGAGCCGAGGCGCCGCGTC
Source organism: Thermoplasmata archaeon (assembly GCA_035624925.1). Lineage (GTDB taxonomy): Archaea > Thermoplasmatota > Thermoplasmata > Lutacidiplasmatales > UBA184 > Lutacidiplasma. The sequence goes on along the minus strand of DASPQN010000100.1, from coordinate 453 downwards.
CCGCCCCGGCGACGGGCCGTCCATGGCCCAGGAGGTGATCGAGCTCGCGTTCCACCGCGCCTCGCTCGTCAACCCCCACGGGAAGACGAAGCCGGAGCGGGACCGTCGCCGGGCCGAGCTCAAGGTCGTCCGGAGCTCCGCGACCGTCGGCCGTCACCTGCGCCTGGCGGCCCAGGAGCTCCGCCCGCCGGCCCTCAGCGACTTCGACCGCGCGCTCCTGGATCAGGCGTTCGGGACCGGAACGGTCGACCGCCACCTCCTGCGGCTGCGCCGGGCGGAGGAACGGATCCGCACGGCCGCCCGCGAGGCGGAGCGCTCGATCGCCCGAGCCTCGGGCTCGGAGGAGCTCGGCGAGCTCGTCCGCGGGTTCTACGGACGCCTCGCGAGCTTCGTCCGTGAGGTCGACCCGGACCTCGTGAAGCTGCGCGACGTCCGTCGGTTCCTGAAGCAGCG
>DASPQN010000099.1:0-3258 GCA_035624925.1 Thermoplasmata archaeon | reverse complement strand
GGCGGGGACGACCCCGAGTTCTGAGCCGCGGGCCGGGCCCGGCGGGGCTAGGCTTCGTCGCCGGGCGACCCTTCGCCCCGGAGGCGGGCGAGCTTCTGGAGGAACTCGACCCCCTCACCGCTCGTCATCGGCTTGCCGTCCTCCCGGGCGAGCGGGAGCCCCGCGGCCTTGCAGGCGGCCTCCGGCGTGGCCCCGGCGAGCAGGCTCCGGATCGCCCGCTGCTCCCGACGCCCGAGGGACAGTCCCGAGAGCACGAAGTCCTCGAACGCCTCGAACGCGACCGGGCAGACGAGCCGGCCGAGCTTGGCGACCTCGGCGGCGTAGAGCCGGATCTCCTCCTGGGCGTGCGGGTCGAGACGGAGCGAGAGGAAGTGGAACAGGTTCCAGAGGTCGACCTTCCAGTACCACTGGGTATAGTAGGCGACCGGCAGGACGAGCCGGGCCGTCTCGCGCGCGACGCCGGCCTCGAGCGCCCCGGAGTAGACCGTGTACGCGTCGCGGGCGACCCGTTCCAGGTCCGACCGGAACCGCTCGACGACCGCGGGGTCCAGCGGGCCGCCCCGGCCCTGACGGTTGTGCTGGGACTGGTGGCGGACCTCGTCGGGCGGCGGGACCTCGAACTCGTCCGGCACGATCGAGTACCGTGCCGAGTACTCGTTCACCGAGGCGCTGCGATGGCGGATCCACTGTCGCGCGACGAAGATCGGGAGCCGGACGAGGAACTTCAGCTCGACCATTTCGAACGGCGTCGTGTGGCGATGCCGCAGCAGGTACCGGATCAGCCCCCGGTCGTCCCGGACCGATTTCGTTCCCCGGCCGTAGGAGACGCGCGCCGCCTGCACGATCGCGGCGTCCTCGCCCATGTAGTCGACGAGCGCGACGAACCCGTGACCGAGGACCGGGTGCCGGATCCCGATCTCCCGGTCCGCCTCGGGGACCGTCGGGCGGACCATCGGCGGCTCGGTCTCGGGCAACGCACGCCCTACGGCGTCCCCTCGTAAAAGGGGAATCGGACCGGCCCGGCGTCGGCCGTGGTCGGCCGCACCCGCCGGCCCGACCCCCGCGAAACGCTTACGGTACCGGCCGTCTCGGCCCGGTCTCGGAGGCACCCCGGTGGCCAGGATCCTGGTGGCGACGGCATGGCCGTACGCGAACGGCCCGTTCCACCTCGGCCACCTCGCCGGGGCCTACCTTCCCGGGGACATCTTCGCCCGGTTCCACCGCCTCCGCGGCGACGAGGTCCTGATGGTCTCGGGCTCGGACATGCACGGGACGCCAATCCTCGTCCGGGCCGAGAAGGACGGCACGACCCCCGCCGCCGTCGCCGAGAGGTTCCATGCGGTGAACCGCGAGGCGTTCGAGCGCCTCGGCTTCTCGTTCGACGTCTTCACGACGACGCACACGCCGGTCCACGAGCGGACCGTCCAGCGGCTGTTCCTCGCCCTGCTCGAGCACGGGTTCCTCCGGCGTCGTACCGAGGAGGCGCCCTACTGCCCGAAGCACGCCCGCTTCCTGCCGGACCGCTACCTGGTCGGCACGTGCCCCCACTGCGGGTTCGAGGACGCCCGGGGCGACGAGTGCGACCATTGCGGCCGACCCTTGGAGGCCGACACGCTGGGCCAGCCACGGTGCTCCCTGTGCGGCACCCCGGCCGAACGGCGCCCGACGGAGCATTTCTACCTCGAGCTCGACCGGCTCGCCCCCCAGATCCGGGAGTACGTCGCCGCCCAGAGCCACTGGCGGCCCTCGACCCGTCGGGTCGCCGAGAGCTTCCTGAACGAGGGGCTCCACCCGACCGCGATCACGCGGGATCTCGAGTGGGGGGTGCCGATCCCGCTCGACGGCTACCCGACGAAGAGGTTCTACGTCTGGTTCGACGCGGTCATCGGGTACCTCTCCGCGTCCGAGGAGTGGGCGATCCGCTCCGGCCGGCCCGACGTCTGGCATCGGTACTGGGACGAGCGCGAGCCGGTGCGGGCGTACTACTTCGTCGGGAAGGACAACAAGTTCCATCACACGATCATCTGGCCCGCGATCCTCCTCGGCGTTGGGGGCCTCAAGCTCCCGTTCGACGTCCCGGCGAACGAGTGGCTCCTGGTCGAGGGCCGGAAGGTCTCGAAGTCGCGTACCGAGGGGGCGGACCCGTTCGTCCCGTCGCTCCTGGCGCGCTACCCGCCGGACGTCATCCGGTTCTACGCGGCCCTGCTCGCCCCCCAGAACCACGATACCGAGCTCGACTGGGCCGAGTTCGACCAGCTCCGGGACGAGGTCCTCGCCAACCAGTACGGGAACCTCGTCCAGCGGACGCTCGTGCTCGCCCGGGACCGCTACGCCGGACGCGTCCCGACCCCTCCGGACGGCTGGGCCCCCGACGACCCGAGCCGCGTCGGGTCCCGCCTCGGCCAGGCCCATCGCCAGATCACGGAGGAGCTGGAGCGCGTCCACCTGAAGGAGGCGCTCGACCTCACGCTCGAGGAGGTCCGCGAGGCGAACCGCAGGTTCCACGACGCGAAGCCCTGGCAGCTCCAGGAGCCGGAGCGCTCGCGGGTCGTCTACGAGGCGCTGTGGACGCTCCGTGCGCTCGCCACCTGGCTGACCCCCGTGCTGCCGTTCTCGAGCGCTGAGGTGTTCCGGATGCTCGGCTTCGCGGACCCCCCGGGGCCGCGGGACTGGGACCGGGCGCTCGAACCGGTGCCGCCCGGCCAGACGCTGGGCGAGGTCCGACCGTTGTTCCCGAAGCCGGACGACGGGCGATCGGCCCCCGCCCGGACGGAGGCGGTCGCCCCCGCGCCGTCCGCTGCGGGTACCCCGGTCCCGCTCGTGATCGTGGCCGGGACCATCGTCTCGGTCCGGTCCCACCCGAACGCCGACCGGCTCTACGCCCTCGAGGTAGACCTCGGCGACAAGGGACACCGGACGGTCGTCGCGGGGCTGCGGTCGTCGTACCCGCCGGAGGTGCTCCAGGGACGGCGGGTCGTCCTGCTCGCGAACCTCGCGCCGCGGCCGCTCCGCGGCATCACCTCGGAGGGGATGGTCCTCGCGGCCGAGGCCCAGGAGAAGGCGGTCCTGCTGGCCCCTACCTCCGGGGTCGACGTGGGGAGCGTGGCGGGCGGGGCCGGGCCCGGGGCCCGGACCGTGACGCACGACGAGTTCTCCTCGGTCTCCCTGGTCGTCGGGAGGGTGGCGGGGCCGGCCCAGGACGGGAGGACCCCGGTCGACATCGGCGGGGTCACGGTCACGGTGGAGGGCGACTGGCCC
>DASPQN010000098.1:0-6799 GCA_035624925.1 Thermoplasmata archaeon | reverse complement strand
CGTGCCACCTCGCGCGGGCTCAGCTCCTCGACCACGGGTCACGACGCCCCCGCAAGGGTTTAGGCCTTCGCGGAGGGCCGACCCCGGTGGGGACCCCCTCCGCAACCTGAAGAGCGGTGGAGCGCGTCCATCGGCGATTGCCACCGTCCTTGCCGGGTCGGGGGCCGGGGCTCCCGCCTCGACCAGCCGACCCGTGAGCTCGGAGGCGGCGAAGGAGACCCCAGCATCGATGGCGACGGATCCGGTCTGCGGGATGTCCGTCGAGGAGGGCGCCGACGCGCTGCGGCTCGCCCGGGACAACCGGACGTACTACTTCTGCTCCAGCGAGTGTCTGCGATCGTTCGCGGCGCCGGAGGAGGCGCGCCGCCGGATCGCCCGCAGGCTCGCCGTCGCCTGGCCCCTCTCCCTCGTGATCGTCGTGCTCACGTGGTCGCCCCCGTTCGCGGGCGCGGCGGCCGTCGCCGGCGTCCTCGCGGCGATCGTCCAGTTCTACGCCGGCGCCGGCTTCTACCGAGGGGCCTTCGACGCCGTCCGCCAGCGGGTCGGGAACATGGACCTGCTGATCGCCTGCGGGACCTCGGCGGCGTTCCTGTATAGCGCGGCCGTCCTGGCGCTGCCCGGTCGACTTCCCTCCGCGACGTACTTCGACGCCTCGGCGCTGATCGTCACCGTGATCCTGACCGGGAACTATCTCGAACAGCTGACCCGGCGCCGGGCAGGGTCGGCGCTCCGCCATCTCGCCGAGATGTTGCCGACGACCGCCTCGCTCGTCGAGGACGGGCAGGAGCGGCCGGTCCCGGTAGCGGACCTGCGGGTGGGGCAGCGGGTCCGGGTGCCCCCGGGCGAACGGTTCCCCGCGGACGGGCTCGTACGGGCAGGGGTCAGCGCCGCGGACGAGGCGATCCTCACCGGCGAGGCGGCAACCGCGCGGAAGGGGCCGGGCGACCGTGTTCTCGCGGGGGCCCGGAACGTCGAGGGACCGCTCGTCATCGAGATCTCCTCCGTGGGCCCCGACACGTTCGTCGCGCACGTCGGCCAGCTGTTGCAGGACGCGGAGCTGGCGCGGGTCCCGCTCCAGCGACGGGCCGACCGGCTCGCGGCCCTGTTCACCCCGTTCGTCCTGACGCTCGCGCTCGTGGCGTCGGTCGTCTGGTTCACGGTCGGCGGGGCCGGGTTCACGGTCGCCGTCCTCATCTTCGTCACCGTCGCGGTGACGGCGTGTCCGTGCGCCTTCGGGCTCGCGACCCCGGCCGCGCTCCTCGTCGGCACCGGCCGCTCCGCCGAGGAGGGGATCCTCTTCCGCGGGGGCGACGCGATCGAGCGGGCCTCGACGGTCGACACGGTCCTGATGGACAAGACCGGGACCCTCACGACGAGCGAGCCGGAGGTCGACGGGGTCTTGGCCGTCGCGCCGGCGACGGAGGCGGAGGTCCTGCAGATCGCCGCGGGGCTCGAGGAGGGGATCCGCCATCCGCTCGCCCGCGCGCTCTCGGACGCCGTGGCGGCCCGGGGGGTCGCGCCGGTGCGGTTCGACCAGGTCCGGCTCGAGCCAGGACGCGGCGTTCTCGGGAGGAGGAACGACCATGCCGCGGCGTTCCTCCGGGGGGAGGCCGCGGCGACCGAGGGGATCGACCTCGCCTCGGTCCGACCGTGGGTGGCCGGGGTCGAGTCGCGGGGGCGGACCTGGTCGCTCGTCGTCCAGGACGGTCGGGTCCTCGGTGGGGTCGCGTTCCGTTCCCGGCTCGCGCCCGGGGCCTCCGAGGCCGTGGCGGAGCTCCGGGCCGACGGGATCCGGCTCGCGCTCGTCACCGGGGACAACGAGCGGGCCGCGCACGCGGTCGCGGCCGAGCTGTCGATCGATGAGGTGCACGCCGGGGTCGACCCCGACGGGAAGCTGGCGCTCGTCCGCGAGTATCGCGAGCGGGGCCGACGCGTCGCGTTCGTCGGCGACGGGGTGAACGACGCGGCCGCGCTCGCGGCCGCGGACGTCGGGATCGCGATCGGGAGCGGGTCGGACGTCGCACGCGAGACCGGCCAGGTGTTGCTCGTCCGGCCCGACCTCGTCGGGGTGCCGCGCGCGCTGCGGTTCGCCCGCCGGATCGTCGGTCGGGTCCGCGGGAACCTCCTGTGGGCGATCGGCTACAACGCGGTGTTGTTGCCGATCGCCGCCGGCGCCCTGGTCCCGGCGGTGGGGTTCGATAGCTACCGGCTCCTGCCGGTCCTCGGCGCGGTCGCCATGGGGCTCTCTTCCACGACCGTGCTGCTCAACTCCCTGACCCTGAGGTGGACCCTGGGCCGGCGTGCCGAGGGGAGCTCCCGCGTGCCGCCGACGCACGGCGCGGCCCCTCGCACGGAAGCCGTTTAGTAGGGAGCGCTGCCACGGAGCTCCGAGCTCCATGACCGCCCCCGCCCCGGGTGCCCGCGGCGTCCTGTCTCGAGCGAGCGCGGGATGACGCCGCCCTCGATCGAGACCCACGGCCTGACGAAGACGTTCGGCCGGTTCACGGCGGTCGACGGTCTCAACATCAAGATCGAGGGCACGAAGTGCGTCGGCTTCCTCGGACCGAACGGCGCCGGGAAGACGACCACGCTCAAGCTCCTCACCGACATGATCTTCCCTACCCAGGGCGGCTGCGCGATCAACGGGATCTCGGTCCAGGCAGACCGCAAGCGCGCGCTCGCGGACGCGGGGGTCCTGATCGAGAGCCCCGAGATCTACCCGTCGCTCACCCCGAACGAGGCGCTCGAGATGGTCGCCGACCTGCGTGGGGTCCCGGTCGCCGACCGCCGGGACCGCATCCGGTCGGTCCTCGCCGACGTGAAGATGGAGGAGTGGGCCAACGAGAAGGTCGGCCGCTTCTCCAAGGGGATGAAGCAACGGATCAACATCGCCGCGACGCTCGTCCACGACCCGGCCGTCCTGCTCCTGGACGAACCGTCGACCGGCCTCGACCCTCGGGGGATGGCCGAGGTGCGTTCCATCGTCCGCGAGCTGAAGCGGACCCGCCGGTTGATCTTCATGAGCAGCCACATCCTGAGCGAGGTCGTCGACGTCTGCGACGAGGTCGCGCTCATCGACAAGGGCAAGCTCCTCTTCTACGACACCCTCGAGAACGTCACGTCCCGGTTCGCGGACGGCCACCGCTCCGTCGACGTCGTCCTCGCCCGGCCGGTCCCCCCCGCGGTCGTGGAGCAGCAGGTGGCCAAGCTGCCGACGGTCGCGACGGCCGACCAGCTCGACCCCCGCCGGATCCGGGTCCGCTTCTCCGGCGGCGCGGAGGCTCAGGAGCGGCTCCTGGAAGCGCTCGTCGCCCTCCGGATCGGCGTGCTGAGCGTCGCGGAGTCGGAGAGCGCGCTCGAGGAAGTCTACCTGAGCCAGGTCTCCCGGGGGGACTAGGCCCGTGGCGACCGCGTCGGCGATCCCCTCCGCCACCCAGCTCCGGGTCCCGCCGTCGCTGCAGCAGGTCGCGAAGCTCACCCGCTACCAGCTGCGCGAGTACGTCCGCTCGCGACGGTTCCTCTCGCTGGCCGCGATCATCGTCGCGATCGGCGCGATCCTGACGACGGTCGTCGCCTACTACCACGGGACGCTCGGGAGCCTGGTCACCGACAACCTCGCCTTCTACGGGACGTTCTGGGGCGGCGGGGTCGACCTCGTCATCGTGCTCTCGGCGGTGTTCTTCGGAGGGGACGCCATCGCCGGGGAGTTCCAGAACAAGACCGGCTACTTCCTGATGGGGCTCCCCGTCCGGCGGGCGACGGTCTACGCCGCGAAGTACATCGCGGCCCTGCTCGCCTCCATCGCGATGCTCGGCCTCTACCTCGCGATCCTGCTGGGCAACGGCGCCTACTACCTCCACCTCAACGCCCTCCCGTGGCAGCTCGGCCTTTCCCTCGTCCTCGCCCTGGTCTACCTCGGCGCGGTCCTCGGGGCGACGTTCCTCTTCAGCTCGCTGTTCAAGACCAGCGCCTACGGCTTCGTCCTGACGGCGATCCTGTTCCTCTTCGGGTTCACGCTGATCGGGGACCTGATCACGGGGCTCGTGAAGATCGAGCCGTGGATGGTCATCTCCTACGCCGAGTCGACCATCGCCGGGGCGTTCTCCGCCAACATCAACTGGGGGCTCACGGCGACCGTCTCCACCTCCCCGTTCACGGGGGCGACGTCGTACAACGCCGGGATCGCGGAAGGGATCGTGATCATGCTCGTCTACCTCGTCGGGACCGCCGCCGCGGGCCTCTGGCTCTTCGAGCACGAGGAGTTCAACTGAACGGGCCCGAGCCGCCGAGCCGGCTACGCCCGGTTCGGCGTATCGGGGATCCGACGTGCGACCCAGCGGTAGCCGACGAGCAGCGCCGGGAGCGCCGGGACCATGAGGATCGCCCACGTCAGCGGCGCGCTCGCGCCGACCGCCAGGACGAACCCCCCGAACGTCGTCGCGAGGAGCTGGCCGATCCCGGTGATCGCGAAGAACGCGCCGTTGTAGGCCCCCACCTCCCCCTCGGGCGCGAGGTTCGACGGAAGCGTGGAGGTCGGGATCGACAGGACGTTCTCGCCCATCGTCAGCACGACGACCGACACGAAGAACCCCGCCAGGATCAGCCCCGGCACGAGCGCGACGACGCCGAAGAAGAGGAAGCCGGCGACGTAGAGGAGGACCCCGAGGAGGACCAGCGTCGTGTGGCGGTGCCCCAGCGCGGCCCGCGTCGTCGGAGCTTGGGCAACGACGACGAGGACGCCGTTGAGCGCGAGCCCGAGCCCGATGACGGCGTAGGGAAGGTGGAGCACCGTGTTGGCGTAGAGCGGGAACGTCGTGACCCACTGGTTCACCGAGAGGGAGGCGACCGCGACCGTCCCGCAGAACGCGAGGAACAGCCGGTCGGAAGCGATCGCCCTCCACGTCCCGCCGCCGGCGACGCCCTCCCGCGCCGGTCGGGCGGGCCGCGGAAGGCCGAGGGCGCGGTCCCGGTCGTAGGGGCTCGGTTCGAGACCCCAGGCGAGGAGCCCGGTGCTGCCGACGAGCACGGCACCCGCGAGGAGCCCGACCGTCGAGAACCCCAGGAAGCCGATCAGCACCCCACCGGAGAGCACGCCGGTCGTGAAGCCGACGTTCCACCCGATGCGGAACCACGTGAACCCTTGGGTCCGGTCGGAGCCGGAGGCGAGGTCGGCGACGTAGGCGGAGAGCGCCGGTCCGCCGGCCGCCCCCGCGAGGGAGACCGCCGCGCCGAAACCGAGGACCCCCGCGAGGACGTGCTCGCGCATCGCGAGACCGGCCCCGAGGACGCTCCCGGCCTCCAGGACGAGGGAGGTCAGGAACAGCGGGCGTCGGCCGAGCCGGTCCGCGATTGTCCCGCCGAACGGAAAGACGACGAGCGGGAGGGCGCCGAGGAGGGCGACCAGGACGCCGATCTGGACGTAGCCGAGCCCGAGGACGTTGCGCAGGTAGAGCGCGATGAACGGGAGGATTAGGCTGAGCCCGGTCGCCCGGACGACCCCGCCGAAAGCGAGCCAGCGGATGTTCCGGTCCATCGGTCCTCGTCCGTCACGCGCACGCGTGCCGTCCCCGACGGGGCGAGCTCACCGCCGCGGCTCACGCCCGACCCCCCTCAAGGCCGTCGCCGGTCCCCCGGGCGAGAGAGCATATTACGGGACTCGGATGGGTTCCCCTGCCGACGATGGGAGACCAGGACCTTTCCGCCGACCTTGCGGACCAGGGTTACCAGCTCGTCGGGAAGCACAGCGCCGTCAAGCTCTGCTACTGGAGCCGCGAATCGCTCACCCGCGGCCGCGACTGCTACAAGGGACGCTTCTACGGGATCGAGAGCCACCGGTGCCTGCAGATGTCCCCGGCGATCGACTCGTGCAACCTGACCTGTCGGTTCTGTTGGCGCAACCAGGGGTGGGAGAACGACGAGACGATGGAGGCGTACGACGACCCCGAGCAGCTGCTCGAGCGGTCGATCGCGGCGCAGCGTCGGATCGTCTCCGGCTTCAAGGGCGACCCGACCGTCCGCCTCGACCGCTGGACCGAGGCCCAGACCCCGAAGCACATCGCGATCTCCCTCACCGGTGAGCCGACGCTGTACCCGAAGATGAACCGGTTCCTCGAGCTCTGCCACGCGCGGGGGATCACGACGTTCCTGGTGACCAACGGCACCAACCCGGACGCCCTGCGGGCGCTCGACCCTCTCCCCACCCAGCTGTACGTCTCGGTGACCGCCCCGAACGAGGAGGTGTTCCGGCGGCTCACGCTCCCGGCTCAGGACGATGCGTGGTCGCGCCTGCTCGAGTCGCTCGAGATCGTGCGCGGGCTCCGGACCCGTCGGGTCGTCCGTCACACGCTCGTCCGCGGCTGGAACTTAGGCTGGGTCGGCGCCTACGCCGAGCTCGACCTGCGGGCCCGGCCGGATTTCATCGAGCCGAAGGGCTACGTCTTCATGGGTCGTTCCCGCCAGCGGCTCGGACGCGACCACGCCCCGGAGCACGGGGAGATCGCCGCCTTCGCCCAGCGGCTGGCCCGCGGGACCGGCTACGACGTGCTGGACGAGTCCCCCGAATCGAAGGTCGTCCTCCTCGGGCAGAGGTCGGCCGACCGGTTCCTACCGGGGCGCGCGCCGGCGCCCGCCGCCGCCTAGATCAGGCGCCAGGTCAGGATCTCGACCAGGAACGCCGCGCCGAGACCCATGCCCATCACGAAGTACGGGTTGATCTTGAGCGACCGGCTCTCCTCCATGTCGTAGTACTGGATGAGCCCGGCGGCGCTGGAGAAGCCGGAACGCTTGCCTTCAGGCATCG
>DASPQN010000097.1:0-16329 GCA_035624925.1 Thermoplasmata archaeon | reverse complement strand
GCGAGGACCCCAAGACCCCGCGGTCCGAGGAACGTGAGAACGACCTCCGCGGTCCAGGGGAGGATTGGGGGGAAGTTGAGGGGGACGACACCCCCGAGGTTCCCTGCGACCCGTGGGTCACATGGGCACGGAGCCGGCTCGGCTCGTCGCCGTCAGGAGGAGGGCACCGGATGGCGCCATCGAGGGCAGTTCGTCATCGGGCACGAACGGCGCCATCGCGGCCGCGTGCTTCTTGCTGAAGGTGACGGTCACGGTCGCCGGCTTCCCGTTCACCACTACGGGTCTCGGGCTCGCGGTACTTCGGTAGCCCGGTATGGCCCCGATGCGATAGGTGTACGTCCCATTTCCCCCCTGGAACACTACCGGGGAGCCCGTCGCGTTAGAGACCGCCGATCCCCGGATCGTCACCGACCAGCTGCCGTTCGGTGCCCCGGTCTCGCGGAACGTCACCGCGTACGGGTAGACGAACGTGAGCACCAGCCGGGAGTTCCCCGTGAGATCCAACGTTCCGAAGATGTCGACCTTGGCGTTCCCCAGTCTCGCAGTGATCGACTGGTGGGCCAGCGGCGAGAGCACCTTGTACGCGTAGCCTCCGAGGCTGAGGTTGGCATACCGGAGGCTCCCTCCCGTCGAACACCGCTCGGTGGAGTCGACCTCAACGCACCACAGCTGCCCGCGTGGAAGGCCCCGTTCCCCGAACGTGAGCGCGACGGTCCGCGATCTCACGAACGACACGGTGGCGTGCGTCGCGCCCGCAACGGTCAGCCGGCCGCTACCGTTCGAGGCGTAGCCGGTAGGGCCGGTCACCAGCAACCCGTAGGTCCCGTTGGGGATCGTGAAGCTCGCCGAGGACGCCGAGGTGTGGTCGGCGACGCTGTGCAGCGACGCCGTCCAGCCGTACGCAGCAAGGACCGCCGGTGGGAGACCCGTCTCGTTGAGGGTCACGCTGGAGTTGACGGCGTGGAACGCCACCGGGAGCGTGAGGTCTTCCCCGGCGACCCGGAACGACCCGCCGCTGCCCGTCCAGTTCGCGGTCGGGGTGCCGCTGACGTACGTGTACGTCCCGTTAGGCACCGAGACCATGGCGTTCGCCGTCGTCGAGGCCAGCGCCGCGACGCCCACCACGTTCACCGTCCACTCCGTCCCGTTGGGGAGGCCCGTCTCGTGGAACGTCACGCCGAAGACGGGTTCCGAGAACGGCACGGAGACGTTCAGGGAGGCCCCGTTGACCGTGACCTCCCCGCCGCTCGCCGAGAAGGCCGGGTCCTCGCTCTGCGCGGTGTACGTGTAGCTCCCGTCCGGAAGGGCGATCTCGAGGGTCGTCCCGCTCCCGCTCAGCGAAGGCTGGTCCGAGACGTTGACGTACCACAACGTCCCTGACGGGAGACCCGTCTCCTCGAACGTCACGGGGAAGAGCTGAGAGACCGGGTAGTAACTGATGTTCACCACCGCCCCGAGCGGGCCGGTCACGTCGACGACGCCGGTCGAGGGCGACGCGCCGTAGCCATCGGTCGGCCAGGCCTCGTAGGTATAGGCGCCGGGCCAGGCCGAGAAGAGCATCGTCCGGCCGGTCGCGGTTCCCAGGGGATACGGCGCCGGAGCGTACCCTCCCGAGAGGCTGACCGTCCACGAGGTCCCCGTAGGAAGGCCGATCGCGTCGACCTGGACCGGGACGGTCGGGGTGGCGTCGTAGGGGAAGAGGAAGCACTCGAACGTGACGTTCGCCGTGTTGGTGACGCACACGTCGCCGCTATCGGGGTCGAACACCACGGCCGACGGGTCGGTGTTCACGAAGTCCCGCACCGTCTGCGACCCCGGGTCGATGACGACGGCGTAGTACGCGCCCGCCCCCGCCCAGACGAGTCCGTCGCGCGGGTCGTAGGCGATCCCCTGGAGGTCCGCGGTCGCGTACGGGTAGACGACCGGCACGGTCGCGATGATCTCGTGGTCCACGGCGGAGATCACGCTCACGTTGCTCGACCCCTCGTCCGTGACGTACACGGCGCCGGAGGAGGTGTCGACCGCCACCCCGTAGGGGGCGAGCCCCACGGGCACGGTCGCGACGACCGACGCCGTAGCCGCGGAGATGACCGTCACTTGGTTCGAGCCATGGTCGGCCACGAACAGCTCGCCCGTGACCGGGTCGAACGCCACCCCCATCGGGTCCGCGCTCACCGGAACGGTGGCCACGACCGAGAGGGTGTCGGCCGAGATCACGCTGACGTTGTCCGACCCCCCGTTGGCGACGTAGACGTCGCCGGTCGAGGGATCGACGGCCAGGCCGTACGGTTCGCTCCCTACGGGGATGGTCCCGACGATCGCATGGGCGGCGTCGGAGAGCACGGTGACGTTGTCCGAGCCGGTGTTCGACACGAAGACCTCGTGGGTAGCGTTGTCGACCGCCAGAGCGAAGGGTGACGTCCCGACGGCGAACGTGTCCGTCACCTGAAGGGAACCGTTGTCGAACGGCACGACGTCCACCGAGGACGGCGGAGCCGCGACGTAGAACGATGCGGTCGCGTGGTCGTAGGCGAGCCCCGAAGGATTCTCCACCGGGCCCTCCCCTGCGGCGGGGCTCAAACCCACCGTGTCCACCCGATGCTGGAGCAGGGCGGAGGCTGTCGCCGACCCGACGTAGGCGGGCAGCCCCGGGTCAACTCCCGCCGGCGATGGTCCGGCCGCGGTAGACCCACCCACGTGGTGGGGCGCGGACGCCACCGGGACCCAAACACACATCAGGGCGCACAGCGCCGCGACGGCCGGCTTGGGAAGCCGCAATCCCCCAGCCTCCGGGCCCTCCATGGCGGCTCCTCGGTTATAGTTGGGGGGTCCTCCCCGACGCCGGTCCTGCCTAGTCGCCCCCTACGAGGCAGGCGTGCGCCGGGGTGCGACCGTCAGGGGGCGGCGGGAGGCGGCGATGCCCCCGGCTCGTTCCCGCCTTGAGGGGAAGGGGTCACGGTGGCTGGCGAGGGTTTCCGCCGACGTCGGTACGCTAGCAGCACCAAGAGGAACATGACCGCGAAGGCCCCGATCAGGCCGGCCCACTCCCAGTCGGCCAGCCCCTGAGAGCCGGGGCTGGTCGAGGAGGGGGAGGTGACCGTGAGCGTGGTGCTCGCGTGGGCGACCCCGCCCACGCCGTCCGTGACGGTGACGTTCACGTGGAACGTTCCCGCGACCACGGCCTTGCACGAGAGGGTCGAGGTGTTCGCGCTCTGGCAGCCGCCGGGCAGGCCCTCCCAGACGAACGTGAACGGCGCGACGCCCCCGCTCGGGGTCGCGGTCAAGGTGGTGGTATCGTTCACGACGAGGCTCGATACGCTCGCGGTGAGCGTGACGGAGAGCGGCCCCGGGTGCGACGCGAAACTGATCGGCTGGTCGACCGGCCCCCCGTTGACCGTAACGGACCCGCTCGCGGGGGTCGCGGAATAGCCGGACACCGCCCCGACCGTGAAGCTGTACGACCCGTTGGGTTCCGAGAACTGCACGGTCGTCGTGGAGCTGTCCAGGGTCTGGCTCACCAAGGTGACGGACCAGGTCGTGGAGGCGGGAAGACCGGTTTCGGTGAACGTCACCACGAACGTCGGAGGGGCGACGGCGGAGAAGCCGATCTCGACCGTCCGAGAACTTCCGGACACCGTGACCGACCCCGAGGTGCGGTTCGCGACGTACCCGGAGACCGCCCCTACGCTGAACGCGAAGCTCCCGTCCGGCTCGACGAACCCGATCGTGCTGGTCGACGAGGAGTTCGTCACCGTACCGAGCGTCACGCTCCACGGGGTGCTGGCCGGTAAGCCGGCTTCGACGAACGTGACCGAGTACCCCGTCGAGGCGATCACCGAGATCGAGCCCTGGTACTGCGTCGTCACGTAGACGGCCTGATCGACCGGATCGTACGCGATGAAGTGCGGGTAGAGCACGGACCCCAGGGAGATCGCGGGTCCGGCCGACGCGTACGTAGTCGCGTTGATCACGTCCACCAATCCGGCGAAGCTCTCCGCGTCGTAGACCAGGTTGTTCGCCGCATCGTAGGCGAGGTAGTCCGCGTACTCCAGGGTGGCCGTGTGCACCACCAGGTGGGTGGAGTCCTGGATCACGGAGTAGTTGCCCGAGCCCTCGTTCGCCACGAACATCGTGTCGTTCGCCGGGTCGAAGGCGAACGACGTCGGGTTGCTTCCCACATGCACCCACGCCACGATGTGGTTGGTCGCCGCGTCGATCACGACGACCGTGTCGTTGGTGCTGTCGCCGACGTAGACGTCATCGGTCCGCGGGTCGTAGCCGATCCCGTCGAGCACCTCGTCGGCGGCCACCGGGATGACCGTGGTGATCGTGTTGGTCGTGCCGTTGATGACGGTGACATTGCCGCCGAGGTTGTCGGGGATGTAGAACGTCCCGTTCGCGCTGTCGAAGACGATCCCCGTGGGGCCATAGCCGGTGGTGATCGTCTTGACCACGTCGAAGCTCGAGTTGAGGACCGTCACCGACCCGACGTACGGGGAGGTCGCATTGCTGTCGACCACGTAGACCTCCCCGTTCGCCGGATCGACGGCCGACCACTTCGGCTCCACACCGACCGGGACGATCCGGTCGACGGCGTCGGTGGCCGGATTCACGAGATAGGTGTCGTTCCCCCCCGGATCGGCCACGATCAGATGTCCGTCGTACGGGTCGTAGGTCACGCCCCAAGGATAGACGTTGAGCGGGATGGACGCGATGGCGTGGTTCGTGGCCGGGCTGATCACAGTGGCGTTCGCCTGCGCGAAGGGAGGGGGCCCGAACCCGAACGACGACGGGGAACCCTCGCTGACGGCCACGACCTCGCCGTTCGCCGTATCGACCGCGAGCCCGTAGGCGTAGGAGTTGTTCGTCGCGACGTTCCCCACGGTCTTCGCCGTCGCGGGGTCGAGGATCGTCACGTTGTAGCTCTCGGCGTTCAGGACGTAGATGTCGTGACCGACCGGGTCGTACGCCACCGCTTGGGGGGCCTGGCCCACCGGGAGCGCGACCTTGCCATGGGTGGACTGATTGATCACCGTGACGTTCCCCGAACCGCCGTTCCCCACGAACAGCTGGTCCTGCGTCGGAGCGTAGGCCAGCGCCTGCGGGTCCATTCCGACCGAGATGGTGACGACCGGAGTGAGCGCGGCCGCGGGCAGGATGGTCACGGTGCCCTGCCCGCCGTTGTAGTCGTTGGCGACATCGACCAGATCGTCGTGGGTATCGAGGGCCATCGCGTAGGGGTAGCTTCCGGTGGAAACGTTGCCCACGACCTTGTCGGTCGACGGATCGATCACCGAGACGTTGCCCGAGTCCCAGTTGGCGACGAAGACCCGGTCGCTCACCGGGTCGAAGAGGATCGCGCTCGGATGGCTGCCTACCGAGACGTTGGCCAGCACCCGGTAGGTGCTGGCGTTCACTACGTTCACCTCGGCGTTCCCCCAGTTCGAGATGTAGAAGTTCCCGTTGAGGGGGTCGTACACGATCCCGTCGGGTTGGCCGTTGAGGGCGACCGAACGCGTCACCTGGTTCGTCGTTCCGTTGATGACCGTGAGGTTGGATTCCAGCGAGTTGGTGACGAACAGCGACCGGTTGGCGGGGTCCGCCGCGACCGTGGGGGTGAGCGTGTAGGTGTTCTGGGCGTCGGGAACGGCGATCTCGGCGACGACGCGGTTGGTGGACCCGTCGATGACAGACAGGGAATCCCCAACGTACCCTCGGATGTAGAAGTCGCCGTTCCCCGGATCGTAGACCGCGGTCAGGGGGGTGTTCTGGGTGGCAGGTTGGGTGTCGCCGGCGGCGGTCCGGTTGTCGACCAGGTCGATGGTCGAGATCACGGCGCCCTCTCCACCCCCGGAGGCCGGAGCGGCTCGGGAGACCTGGGTTCCCACCGCCGCGCTAGGTAGGGCGCCGGGACGGGGAACCGACGGTTCGACGGTCTGGGGTCGCAGCCCGGCCCAGGCACCTCCCACGAGGAGGGCGACCACCAGGATGGTCAGCGGGGCATGGCGTCCGGCCCGCAACCGACCGCGGTGAGCCGGCCGCCCCGCAGGAGGGGCCACTCTACCCGCGGACGCCACATCGGGGGACCGCCGTCGCATAGAAATAACCATAGTACCCGCGCCCCCGAGATCCAGGCCCGACCTCTCGCCTCGGTCCTGCCGCCGCGACCCCCCGGCACGACCCGACAGAACGGACGTCGGGCGCCTTCGGCCACCTCGGTCGTTCGGGGCATCCCTCAGCCCTGGAGCGGGGCGCCACGGGGACCGTTCAGGTCCTTGGGGGCGGCGCGTCCTTTCGCCACGGCGACCGCACCGGGGAGCGTAAGTCGGGCGAGCTCCTGCCGTCGCCGGAGTGGACGAGCGATGCGACCTACGTTCCCCGGGCCGGAAGGGGTCGGCTTCCGCTGCGAGTTCTGCGGGGTTCCGTTCTCTGACCTAGCGAGCCTGCACCGTCACCTCCTCGCGGCCCACGCCGGCCGGCCGTTCCGACCCACCTGTGAGGCGTGCGGGCTGGCGTTCGATACCCCAGGGGAACTGAAGGAGCACAACCAGGCAGTCCACCACGCGCCCAGGTCCTAGGCGGTCGGCACGGAGGAGCGAGCGTCCGGGTCGACGACCCCGCGGGCGTCGCCCCGGTCAGCCGGCCCGCCCGGGGGCGGCCTGTACTCCATCTCGCGGGGGGTGTGTGGTCTCTCAGGGGGACCTGTGGCGGCGGACAAGAACGGTCGCAACCGCGGACGAACGGCCCCGTCGACGAGCATGCCGCTGCCGGACTGCGTATTCTGTCGGCGTCTCAGGATCCGGGCCGGCCTCGACCGGTGGACGGTCTACGAGGACGAGGTCTTCCTCGCGGCCCACCAGGTGACGGAGACCGGCCCCGATCCGCTCGGGATCGTCCTCGTCCAGACGAAGCGGCACGTCCCGGACCTCGCCTCGCTCACGGACGCGGAGGCGGCTCGGCTTGGCCTGGTGCTCGCTCGGGTCAGCCGCGCGCTGACGGCGTGCACCGCGGCGGCGTGGACCTACTGCTTCGGGTTCATGGAGGCCTACCGCCACGTCCACGTCGTGATCGCGTCGCGCCACCCGGATCTCCCTGCGGAGTACGTGCGGCTCCGCTTCCACGAATGGCCGCAAGGACCCCACGGAGGGCGGGCGGAGGTCGCCGACCTCTGCCGAAGGCTCCGGGCGGCGATTCCCCGGCCGCCGGCGCTGTAGCGAGCGCTATATCGCCCTCGAGGTGGGACCTCGCGGAACGCGCTCCACGCCGATGCTCGTCCTCGAGTACATCCTCATCGCCGCGGCGTTCGCGTTCGCCTACTCGCTGGGCGCCCACTACACCGGAGCGTGCATGGGGATGCCGTACGCCGCGGGGGCGATCCGGCTCGTGCCGGCCCTGATGCTGATGGCCCCGTTCGTCCTCGTGGGAGCGGTCTTTGCGAGCGGGGCCGTCGAGGCGACGGTGGGGCACGGCATCCTCGCGTCGGCCACGGTCGCCATCCCCCTGGCGGTCGCGATCATCGTCTCCGCGTTCTGCCTCACCGCGGCCTACAACCTCGTGGCGATCCCGACCTCCACGATCCAGATCCTCGTCTTCTCGGCCGTCGGGGCCGGCCTGGGGGCCGGCGTCGGCGTGCACTGGGCCACGATCGAGACCCTCCTCGGCGTCTGGGCCGCGGCCCCGTTCGCCGCGTGCGGGCTCGGCTTCGCCTTCACCCGCGTCCTGGACCGGTGGGGCTCCCGCGACCCCTCGACCGTGGCGAGGACGACGCTGACGTCGCACGCCGCGCTCGCGCTCGTCGGGATCGGCGCCGCGGCGTCGTTCGCGATGGGGGCGAATGACGTGGCGAACGCCTCCGGGGCGTTCGTCATGACCGGCCTGTTCGGGCTGATGGTCGCGGGGCTCGTGGGCGGCGTCGGGATGGCCCTCGGGGTCCTCACCTGGGGGCGGCCCCTCCTTCAGCGCGTCGCGTTCGACGTCGTCAAGCTCGACCCCCGCACCGCGGCCGCCTCGCAGCTGGCGCAGTCGGCCGTCATCCTGGTCTCGGTCTCGTTCGGCTACTTCACGTCGATGAACCAGGCGCTCGTGGGCGCGATGATCGGCGCCGGGCTCTCCCGACCGGGCGGCACGGTCCGGCGCAAGACCGTGTTCTCCATCCTGGCCGGCTGGGGTGCGGGGCCGATCTCGGGCGCGGCCCTCGGCTTCGCCCTCGCGCTGGCGTTCCACGCCACGCACCTGCTGTGATGGGGGAGCACGGCCCACGCCGTGCGGTCCGGGGACCTGCCCGTGTCGCCTGGTGGGGGCGAGGATAGCGAACCTTTAAGTTACCTATCTTAATGCGATAACGTGAGGTAATCACCATGCCCGAAGCTATTCGTTCGATCGTCCGCAGGTTCCCGGGGGTGCCGACCCGGGAGGGCGCCGGGGTGCGTCTCCGTCGCTCGTTCTCGAACGCCGAGGTCCCCCTCTTCGACCCGTTCCTCCTCCTCGACCGGTTCGGCTCGTCGGACCCGGCCGACTATCTCGCGGGGTTTCCGTGGCACCCGCACCGCGGTATCGAGACGATCACCTACGTCCTGGACGGCCGCGTCGAGCACGGGGACACGCTCGGCAACTCCGGCGTGATCGCGAGCGGGGACGTGCAGTGGATGAACTCCGGCAGCGGCATCGTCCACCAGGAGATGCCGAAGCGCTACGACGGCACGTTCACCGGTTTCCAGCTCTGGCTCAATCGACCCGCTCGGGAGAAGATGTCGAGGCCGGCCTACCTCGGGCTCCCGCACGACGAGATCCCGACGATCGCGACCGAGCGCGGCGGAGCGGTCAAGGTCGTCGCGGGGAGCTACGGCGGCATCGAGGGCCCGGTCCGCGGGGTCTCGGTCGCCCCGGAATACCTGGATGTGCGGCTCACGGCGGACGAATCCCTCGAGCTCCGTGCCCCGGCCGGCCGCACCGCCTTCGCCCATGGGATCGAGGGGGCAGGGACGTTCGACGGGGACGACCGCTTGCCCGTTCCTGCCGGAGAGACGGTCCTGTTCGGGGACGGAGGGGTCGTCCGGGCGAGAGCCGGCCCCGGAGGCATGCGGTTCCTGCTCGCGTCCGGTCGTCCTCTCCACGAACCCGTCGCCTGGTACGGACCGATCGTCATGAACACGCAGGACGAGCTCGCCACGGCGCTCCTCGAGCTGCGGCGGGGCGACTTCGTCAAGGAGCGGCGGCCGACCGTGGAAGGGTAGGCGGGTCGGCCTTCGGACGGACCAGACGCTCCAGGGTGCCGCGCAGGACGCGGGCCGAGCGGGCGAGCTCGGTGACGGAGAGGACCTCCCGGGAGGTGTGGTCGAGCCGGGAGTCGCCCGGCCCGTAGGCCGCCCCTCCGACCCCCCACGCCCTCCCGACCACGTTGAGGTCGGAGGTCCCCGAGCGTCGCCAGAGGGTCGGGCGGCCCCCGGCGTCCCGGATCGCCCCGCAGAGCGCCCCAACGACCGGATCGGTCCGGGGGACCTCGGTCGGCTCGATCCGGACGAGGACCCGGACCCTGGGCCGGGGCGTCGCGCTCGGAAGGTTGGCGAGCACGTCGGCGGTCGAGGTCCCGGGTGGGATCCTGAGGTCGAGGAGGACCCGGGCGAGCTCCGGGTCGGCGGCGGGGTCGCTCGACAGACCGACGACCTTCATGGAGAGCGAGCGGAACGGGCTCTCGACCACGCCCGGGACGAACTTCCCCCGGACCGCCCCGACCCAGGCGAGCGCCGTGTCGATCGCGGTCGGGAACGGCGACGACCAGTGCGTCCGCGGCCGCTCGAACGTCGCCTCGAGCCGCAGGTCCCCCTTGTAGCCGATCGTCACCCCGTCCCAGCCGCTCGGCTCGCCGGCGATGACCGCGTCCGGCCTGGCGCCCCGGGCGAGATGGCGCGCCCCACGGCTGTCGGTCTCCTCCCCGACCGCCGCGACGATCCGGAACGTCCCGGGCCCGGCGAACCCTCGGCCCGCGAGGAGGGCCGCCGCGAGCGCGCCCTTCGCGTCGACCGCCCCTCGGCCGTGGACCCGACCCCGACTCCGCACGACCGGGCGGTCCCCCTCGACGGTATCGATGTGCCCGAGGAACAGGACGGTCGGCCGTCCTCGGCCGACCTCCGCGATACCGTTGCCGACGCGGTCGGTACGCGCGCGGTACCCGAGCTCCTCGGCGATCCGCCCGAACTCCCGGACCGCAGCCCCCTCGCGGCCCGAGGGGCTGTAGCTCGCGAGCAGGCGTTCGAGGACGGTCGCGTCAGGCACGAGCGACCGCCCTCGCGAGCGCGCCGAGCCCGGCGGTCCACTCGGCGTCAGGAATGACGAGCGGAGGGAGGAGGCGCACGACCGTCCCCCCGGCGGGGATCGCGAGGAACCCGTCGGCCTCGAGCGCGGCGAGCACCGGGGCGGCCCGCCCGCGGAGCTCGACCCCCCACATCAGGCCGCGACCCCGGACCTCCCGGACCTTCTCCGTGGGGAGAGCGGCGAGCAGCGGACCGGCGCGGCGACCGAGCTCGTCGGCCCGCTCGGCGAGTCGCTCACGGACCAGCACGTCGAGCGCGGCGAGGCCTGCCGCGCAAGCGAGCGGGCTCCCGCCGAACGTCGAGTGGTGGCTCCCTCGGAACCGGCCCTCGACCTCGGCCGTCGTCACCGTCGCCCCGATCGGGACGCCGCCGGCGAGCGACTTCGCGAGGGTCAGGAGGTCCGGCACGACGTTCGAGTGCTCGAAGGCGAAGCGCCGGCCCGTCCGTCCGAGGCCGGTCTGGACCTCGTCGAACCCCAAGAGGGCCCCGGCGCGGTCGCAGGCGAGGCGGGCCGCGCGCAGGAACTCCGCGGTCCCGACGTGGACGCCGCCCTCACCCTGGATGGGCTCGAGGAGGACGAGCGCCGTCCTCTCGTCGACCGCGGCCTCGAGCGCCACCGGGTCGTTGTACGGCACGTGGACGAACTCGGGGACGAGCGGCTCGAACGGCTCCCGCAGCTCGCGTCGCCAGGTCGCACTGAGCGCGCCGAGGGTCCGGCCGTGGAACCCCCGCATCGCCGCGACGACCTTCGGGCGACCGGTCGACGACCGCGCGATCTTGATCGCGGCCTCGACCGCCTCGGTGCCGGAGTTCGAGAGGAAGACCCGGGCAAAGCTCGAGGGCAGGAGGCCCAGCAGGCGCTCGAGGAACTGGGTGCGGACCGGGCTAGCGTAGCCCGAGCCCAGGTGGATGAGCTGCGAGGCCTGCTCGCGGATGGCGCGGACCACGTCCGGGTGGGAGGCGCCGAGGCTCCCGGCACCGTGGGTCGCGCCGAGGTCGACGTAGCGGCGACCCGCCCCGTCGAACAGATAGGCACCCTCACCTCGGATCACCGAGACCCGGCGCCGGTCGCCTTCGCCGAACTCGACCCGGCCCGTCCCGTCGGCCACGCTCACGCGAACACCGTCCCTTCGCCGGCGAGGGCGCGTCGGACGGGTCCGTCGACCCGGGACGGCGCGATCACGACGCGACCGACGCCGGCGGCGAGCGCGTCGCGGGCGGCGAACAGCTTCTTCCTCATCCGGCCCCCGGCGAGGGCGAGCGCCGCGTCGAAGGCGTCGCGCTCGACCCTCGGGACCACGCTCGTCGGGTCCTTCGGCGACCGCAGGAGGCCGGCCACGTTGGTGAGGAGCACGAGCGCCTCCGCGCCCAGCGCCGCGGCGACCGCGGAGGCGACGGCGTCCGCGTCGACGTTCACGATCAGGCCGTCGGAGGTCACCGCAGGCGGTCCGACGACGGGCGCGACGCCGAGGTCGAGGAGCGCCCGGAGGAGGGGGGCGTCCACGTGCTCGACGGTGCCGGCGAGATCGTCGGCGAGACGGATCACGCGGCCGTCGACCACGGCGCGGGCGCCGGTCTTCCGGCGGGCGAGCACGAGGCGACCGTCGACCCCCGAGAGCCCGACCGCCCGGGCCCCCCGTGCCCCAAGACCCGCGACGAGCTCGGTCTGGACCTTGCCGGCAAGGGCGAGGATGACGGTCTCCAGCTGGCCGGGGTCGCACCGGCGGGAGACGACCCCGCTCGGGCTCGTGTAATGGACCGGCGGGCGACCGAGGGCGACGCCGAGCCGGTCGATCTCCTCCGAACCCCCGTGGACCAGGACGTAGTCCGTACGGCCTGCGAGGTCCGCGAGGACGGCCCCGGAGGCGTTGCCGGCGGCGCCGCCGACCTTCACGACGATCGTCGTCGTCCCCACCGCCTAGATCGGGTGGAGGCCGAGGAAGCCGAGGCCGCGCTCTTCCGGAAAGCGATGGCGGACGTTGAAGCACTGGACCGCGGCCCCGGCCGCGCCTTTGCCCAGATTGTCGATCGCGCCGAGCAGCACCGTCCGTCGGTGGTCGCGGTCGGCGGCGAAGCCGACATCGCAGTAGTTCGTCCCGCTCAGGATCTTCGGCTCCGGCTCGCGGTGGAGGCCGTCCGCGTCGTGGACGATGCGGACGAACGGCTCGGCGCCGTACGCCGAGCGGTAGACCTTCCAGAGGTCGCGCTCGGTGGGGGGCTCGACCCCCAGGAGGTGGACCGTCGAGAGGACGCCACGGACCGCTTCGACGGCGTGGCAGGACAGCGCGGTCGGGACCCCGGTCTCCTGCTCGACCTCGGCAGTGTGCCGATGCCCGGCGGGAGCGTAGACGCGCATCACCCCGGAGCGCTCCGCGTGCTGGCCGGCCGGTCCGGCGTCGTGGCCGCTCGCCGAGGAGCCGCTCTTCGCGTCGACGACCGCGTGGGCGGTCGCGGAAGGGTAGGCCCGGGCGACCGGATGGAGCGCGAGGATCGTGGCGGTCGCGATGCACCCGGGGACCGCGACGAGCCGGGCGCGGCGGATCGCCTCCCGGTGCAGCTCCGGCAGGCCGTAGACCGCCTCCCCGAGGAGCTCGGGGTGCGGGTGCTCGCGTCCGTAGTACCGCGGGTACTCCTTCGGGTCGCGCAGGCGATGGTCCGCCGAGAGGTCCACGACCGTACCCCCCGTTGAGAGCAGCTCCGGGACCGAGCCCATCGACTCCCCGTGCGGGGTCGCCAGGAACGTCACGTCGGCGGGCTGCAGCTCCGCGCGGGGGACGAACGAGAGGTTCGTCGCGCGCCGCAGGTTCGGGTGCGTCCGGGCGACCGGCTTGCCGGCGCTCGACTCGCTCGTCACTTGGGTCAACGTGACGTCCGGGTGGCCGAGGAGGAGCCGGACGAGCTCCCCCCCGACGTACCCCGAGCCTCCCACGACGGCGACGTTCAACGTCGACCGACCTCGACGGCGTGGTCGACGATCTTCCCTGCAATGTCCGCGCCGGTCGCGGCGGAGAGCGTCTTGAACTCCGGCGTCGGGTTCACCTCGTGGACGACCAATCCTCGAGGCGACTCCATCAGGTCGACGGCGAGGACCCCGCCTCCGACCGCGTCCGCCGCGCGCAACGCAAGGTCGGCGAGCTCGGGGGTCAGGGGGGCGCCCTCGGCGCTCGCCCCTCGCGCGGCGTTCGTGCGCCACGCTGTCGAACGGCGGAACATCGCCGCGACCACCCGGTCCCCGACCACGAAGGCGCGGAGGTCCCGGTCGGGCTTCGGCACGAACTCCTGGACGTAGAAGACCGAGTGCACGGGCGAGCCGAGCGCGCTCTTGTGCTCGATGACCTGCTCCGCGCTCTCGGCATCGTCGACCTTCGCCATCAGGCGGCCCCACGAGCCGATCGCCGGCTTGAGGACCGCGGGGTAGCCGATCTCCTCGACCGCCCTCAGGGCGGCCTCCGGAGAGAGCGCGACGACCGTCCGGGGGGTCGGCACGCCCCGTTCGGCGAGGCGGAGCGACGTGCGGACCTTGTCGCCGGCGAGCTCGATCACCTCGGGCGTGTTGACCGTCGGGACCCCGTAGTGGGTGTAGCCGAGCGCCGCGTACAGGGCCCGCGTGTGGCTCACCGAGCGGTTGAGCACGACGTCCGGCAGCGTGGCCGGCGCCTCGAGGGCGAACGTCACCTCGGCGTCGTCCAGCCGGTCGACGGCGACGCCCCGCGCCTCGGCGGCGGCGAGGATCGCCTTCTCTTCCGGCCGGACGATCGTCGTGAAGAGCCCGAGGCGGAACCCGTCACTCACCCCAGTCCTCGGCCTCTTTCGGGGCGGGCTGGACGGCGAACGGGTCGACGGCCTGGACCTCGAGCTCCGTTCCGCAGTCCGTGCAGGGGAAGACCTCCCCTAGCACCTTGTCGTGGTTCTCAACGCTGGCGGCACACTCTGGGCATTCGGTCATGTGGTACCCTCGTTCACGAGCTCCTCGATCTGCTCGACCTTGCGGACGAGCGAGGAGAGGGAAGCGTGCCGGGCGTCCCGCTGACGCCGGGCCCGGTCGAGCTGCAAGCGGAACGCGGCGGGCCCCGGGCCGCCGCGGACCCGGCGGCGGGCCAGTCCCGCGGCCGGGTCGGTCGACAGCTCGACGACGTCGGCCCCCGAGGGCGAGGCGGCCTGCAACGTCCCCGGCAGCGTCGCGGCCGGTCGAGCGAGGACGGCCGAGCGGACGAGCTCGTGCGCCTCGCGGAACGGCACGCCCCGGGCTACCAGGGTCTCCGCGAGGTCCGTGGCGTACAGCTCCGGGTCGGACGCCGCGGCGGCGAGCCGGGTGCGGTCGAACCGGAGGGCACGGACGAGCCGGCCGAGCGCCTCGACCGTCCCCCCGACCGACGCGACCGCGTCCAGGACCGGACCTTTGTCCTCCTGGAGGTCGCGGTCGTAGGCGAGCGGGAGCCCTTTCAGCGCCGTGAGGAGGGCGACGAGGTCGCCCACGGCCCGGCCGGTGCGCGCCCGCACGAGCTCGGCGACGTCCGGGTTGCGCTTCTGCGGCATCAGGCTGCTGCCCGAGCCGAGCGCCTCCGACCGTTCGAGGAAGCCGAACTCCTTCGACGCGAACAGGACGACCTCTTCCCCGAGACCGCTCGCGTGGACGGCGAGCAGCGCGAGGTCGAAGAGGAGCTCCGCGAACGGGTCGCGGTCGCTCACCGCGTCCAGGGAGTTCTCGAACGCCCCCCGGAACCCGAGCCGGTGCGCGGTCGCCTCCGGCTCGAGCGGGAGCGTCGAGCCCGCGAGGGCCCCGGCGCCGAGGGGCGACGTCTCGGCGCGCTCGACCGTCGCGAAGAGCCGGTCGAGGTCGCGGTCGAACCTCCAGTAGTGCGCGAGGAGGTGATGGCCGACCGTGACGAGCTGCGCGCGCTGGAGGTGCGTGTAGCCGGGCATCGGGGTCGACGCGTCGGCGTCCGCGCGCTCGAGCAGGGCCTCCTGAAGGTCGATCAGGGCCGCGGCGACCTGGGCCACGGCGGCCCGAAGGTAGAGCCGCTCGTCCAGGGCGACCTGGTCGTTGCGGCTGCGTCCGGCCTGGAGCATCCCGCCGAGCGGCCCCACGAGCTCGGTGAGGCGGGTCTCGACGTTCGTGTGGACGTCCTCGAGCTCGGCCCGCCAGCGGAAGGAGCCGTCCGCGACCTCCCGGCCGATCGTTCGGAGCCCCGTGGAGAGCGTTCGGACCTCCGTGGCGGAGAGGACGCCCGCGGCCCCGAGGGCCTCGACGTGCGCCAGGCTCCCGGCCAGATCGTAGCGCGCGAGCGGGCGGTCGACCGGGAGCGAGCCCAGGAACGGCGCCGCCGGCGTGCGAACGTACGATGGAGCCGACCGGGCGACGGCCGGTGCGGGGTCGCCTGCCATCGTTACGAAGAGCGCATCGGGGCGGCGGCGACCGTGGCGGCGGAGGCTGCAGAGGTCGACGTTGCGGCCGGCGTGGTCGACGGCTCCGCGACCGACGCCCAGGTCCGGCTGGGGAGCCCCCAGACGTAGATGAACCCCTCCGCCATCTCCCGCCGGAACCGGTCCCCGTCCGAGTACGTCGCGAGCCCGGCCCGGTAGAGCGAGGCCGGCGAGCTCCGGCCCGCGACCGTGGCTCGGCCCTTGGAGAGCCGGACCGACACCTCCCCGGCAATGCGTTCCTGGGTCGTCGCGACGAACGCCTCGAGGCTGGTCCGCAGCGGGGCGAACCAGAGCCCGTCGTAGACGAGCTCGGCATACCGTTGCTCGACGGTCCGCTTGAACGCGAGGACGTCCCGGGGCAGGACGAGCGCTTCGAGCGCCCGATGGGCCTCGAGGAGGACGGTCGCGGCGGGGCACTCGTAGACCTCGCGGCTCTTGATCCCGACGACTCGGCTCTCGAGGTGGTCGATCCGTCCGACCCCGTGGTCCCCCGCGACCTCGTTGAGACGGGCCACGAGGGCGTGGAGCGGGAGACGGGCGCCGTCCATCGCCACGGGGACCCCATCCTCGAACTCGAGGGTGACGTACGCCGGAG
>DASPQN010000096.1:0-5541 GCA_035624925.1 Thermoplasmata archaeon | reverse complement strand
GTCGAACTCGGGACGACCGTTCTCCATCGCGATCGGCACGACGACCCCGTGGGTCCGTAGCGTGCGCTGGTGGCACCGGGCCCCTGACGAGTTGAGGTAGAGGCGTTCGTCCTCCCCCCAGTCGAGCCGGACCTGGACCTCGACGATCCCGGGGACGGCGGCCGCCCAGCCCCGGATGTCCTTCGCGAGGGTGATCGTCCCTTCGGGGCCGAGCTCCCGGAGGGCCCGCTTCGGACGGGTCGACCAGCTCCCCTTCGTGGTCGCCGACGTCCCGGGAGGCGCGGCAGTCCCCCCGCTCCGCGCGACCTCGCCCTCGAACTGGGCTACGCTCGCCTCGAGGCCGGCAGGCCCGAGGTCGGACGTCGCTGCCTCGGCCCAACGCTTCCCGGTCCAGACGCGGAAGACGACCCCCTGCAACCGTGGCAGCTGATAGACGGAGGTCGACTTCGAGTCGACCCGCACGCCCGCACCGCCCCCGCTCTCCGCGAGCGCCTCGGCGAACCGGGCCGTCTTCCCCAGCCGCCCCAGCGCTTTCTCGAGGTCCCCCTCGTGCGCCTCGAACCCCGTCACGGTCGGGCGCAAGGCTTGCGGCAGATAACCCCGACGGCGGGGGGCGTCCCGGCTCGCGCGGCCGGGGCCGCTCCCGAGCCGTTCCCTGGCGCACCGAGAGCCGCCACAGCCGCTATACGAGGGGAACGCTCAGCGTCGTCGTGCCGTCCAAGACCGCGTCGCGCGACTTCGGGATCCTCGGGTTCGACCACGTCGACCTCAACGTCAAGGACCGGGACCGGGCCCGTCGGTTCTTCGTCGAGCAGCTGGGCATGGACGTGGTCGGCGAGGGCGTCGACCACACGTTCCTCTTGTTCGGCGACCAGGTCCTGGGGCTCCACGACGCGAAGGACGGCCAGGGTCCCTCCGGGGTCGACCACCTCGCCCTCCGCGTCAGCGAGTGGACCGGCCTACGGAGCCGCATCGGTCGCGCCCGGGTGACGATCACCGGGGAGAAGGAGCGGGACGACTCCCGGTCGCTGTACCTCCGCGGACCCGAGGGCCTCTCGATCGAGCTCGTCTGGAGGCCGGACCCCCACGTGCACGTCTGCAACCACCCGGGTCCGCCCCCGCCGCCGTCCGAGGACGACGACGAGGCGTAGCCGCGACTAGCGGCGGGCCGGCCGCGCCGTCGGCACGGCCGCAGCGGCCATCCCGGGGACCGGGGTGAGCCAGGAGGAGTACTTCGGGTCGGCGCCGCGGACCGCCTTGGCGAAGACGTCCATCACGTTCCGGGTCACCGGCCCGGGGACCGCCGTGCCGATCGCGTGGTGCCCGACCTCGCGGATCGGCGCGAGCTCGGCGTACGTGCCGGTGAAGAACGCCTCGTCGGCCGTGAGGAGCTCGTTGACCGAGATCGGCTTCGGGACAACGGTGAGCCCGAGATCGGCGGCGATCGTCAGGACCGACTCGCGCGTGATCCCGAGGAGGATGTCCGACTCGAGACCGGGGGTGTAGAGGACCCCGTTCCGCACCAGGAAGACGTTCTCGCCCGTCCCCTCGGCGACGTAGCCGTTGGCGTCCAGGAGGATCGCCTCCTCGTAGCCGTCCTGCTGCGCATCGAGCCCCGCGAGGTAGCTCGTGAGGTAGTTGCCGCACGCCTTCGCGTACGACGGCATCGCGTCCGAGGGGGCCTTGCGGAACGGCGAGACCTTCGCCCGGACCCCTTTCTCCGAGCTGTCGCCGAGGTACTTCTTCGCGGGGATGGCGGCGATCGCGAGCGAGACCTTGCCGGTCGAGTTCTTCACGCCCAGCGCGGGCTCGCCGCGGAAGACGAGGGGGCGGATGTACGCCGGCACGATCCCGTTCGCCGCGACGGTGTCGACGATCGCCTTCCCGATCTGCTCGGCGTTCCACGGGATCGCCATGTGGTAGACGCGCGCGCTGGTGATCAGGCGGCGGACATGCTCGGCGAGCCGGAACACCGCCGGGCCGTCCCGCGTCGGGTAGGCGCGGATCCCCTCGAAGACCCCGACCCCGTAGTGGAGCGTATGCCCGAGCACGTGCACCCGGGCGTCGGCGAAGTCGACCAGACGCCCGTCCATCCAGACCTTCTTCCCGTCCGCGGCCATCATCGTCCGTTCGACCTCCGACGGCGGGTTGCCCCGTCCGAGCCACCACAGGGAGCCGGTGGTAAAAGGCCTATCCCGGCGGCTTGTGGACGAACGGTGCGTTACGTAACTCACAGCTGGTAGGACGCTCATCATGCCTTGAAAAGTTAGGTTGTTTGGCCACCGACCCCCGGACCTGCGGTATCGTGAGGCGCCAAGCACCTGGGGGCCCCCGCGGCCGGAACGCCGCCGGACCGCCCCGGTCGGGCTAAGGCGGTCGCTTCGGGGCGCTAGGTCGACCGTCCTCGGTGGGAGGCGAGCCGTCCGCCGGCCCGGCGGAGCCGTCCTCCGCGGGCGACTCCTCGCTCCCTCTCCTTCGTTCCCTCCGGCGCAGGATGACCACCACGATGAGGAACGCCACGGCGGCCAGCGCGGCGGAGAACGTGTAGAGGCCGATGCCCTGGGAGAGGAAGCCGACGAGCGACGGGCGCGTCGAGGCGGCGCTCACGACGATCGTCAGGTCGCGATGCACCAGCGCCGTAGCCCGGTCCTCGACGGTGACGGACACGAGGTACGACCCCGGGGCCGTGAACGTGTGGGTCGGGGACGGGTCCGTCGAGACGACCCCGTTCTGGAAGTTCCAGGCGTAGTTGTACGGGGGCGAGCCGTTGCGGACGGTCACGTTGAACGCGACCGCCGTCGTCGTCGTCGGGGAGGTCGTGCTCGCGTGGATCGGCGAGACGTTGAGGGCGGGGTCGACCGTGAGCTTGCCCGTGCCCATGGCGGTGAAATCGGCGGAGTCGGTGACCGTGTAGGTGAGGGTGTAGTTGGCGGCCTTCGCGTAGGTATGCACGACGGAACGCGTCGACGACGTGTTGCCGTCGCCTAGGTCCCACCGGTACGACGAATAGACGCCGCTGCCTCCCGAGGGGGTCCCGCTGATGTACAGCGGGACCCCGGCCTCCGCCGCAGGGGCCCCCACCGAAGCGGTGGCGGAGAGCTTCGGGTAGACCGTGACGTTGACCGACTTGCGCACCGAGCCCCCGACCCCGTCCGTGATGAGCACCGAGACGTCGTAGGTCCCGGCCTTCCCGAAGTCCTGGCTCGGGGTCGCCGCGGGCGAGGTGTTGCCGTCATCGAACTGCCAGGCGTACGTGTACGGCCGGATCCCGGCGCCGGCCGCGATCGCCCCGGAGAAGTCGACCGTCGTCCCGACCTCGTCCGGGTTGGGAAGGCCGGTCGCCGTGGCCGCGAGCGAGTCGTTCACGGCGACGTCGACGACAGCGCTCGTGCCGCGGACCCCAAAGAAGTCGACCTCGAAGGCCGAGGCCCCGAACGTGCCGGCGGCGGCGTAGGTGAACGCCCCGGTGAAATCGAACGTCGTCGAGAAGGTCGCCCCGGCGAGGTTGGTCACGTTGGCGTCGCCGACGCCGTCCTCGACGCTGCCCTCGATGGACGGCCCAGAACCCGTGCCGACCGTGTTCGACGCCGCGATGTTCACGGGCACCCCCACTTCCGAGGGGTTGGGGACGGCCCGTGTCAGCGTAGGTTTCGGGGAGACCTCGTAGACCCAGGCGTCGCCGGTGCAGGACGTCGAGCACCGCCCCTCGACGAGCAGGAGCCCGACGCCGGAGCTGTTCGACGCGATCTCGCCGCCGTTCTCCGGCGAGGGGAGCGCGAGCGGGCAGACGGAGAGGCAGGCCGGGAACCAGCCACCTGCGCCCAGGACGTACGTCGAGTTCGTCCCGGCCTGCACGCCGTTAGCGCCCCCGAACAGCACCATCTCGCTCAGCTGGCCATCCCACGAGATCGCACCGTATGCGGTGGCCGGTGGGTAGTAGCACGTCGCCGGCGCTCCGGAGCACCCCGAGGTCGAGCTCGTGACGTTGTACCAGCCGGTCGCGTTCAGGATCCAAGTGGAGTTCTGGACCGTCGTAGCGTTGAGCTCCCCTCCGAAGTAGAGCATCTCGGCGAGGCTGGGGTCATAGGCCATCTGGCCCGCGAACCCTCCGACGGTCGGGGACCCCGGGAACGCTGCTCCCAACGTGAACGTGGGGCCGACGTCGGTCCAGTTCCCGCCGGGGCCCCCCAGCGCGAACGTCCTGCCAGTGGGCGCCGCCGTACAGTTGGCGGAGGCGCAGCCGTTCACCGCGATCATCTCGCCCAGGCGGTCGTCGTAGGCCATCGACGCGAACGCCTCCGCAGGGAGTGCGTGCGTCGTGTCGGAGGGTGGGTTCACCACGGCCGTCTCGTTGTGCCAGCCGGTCGAGTTGAAGAGCCAGGTCTGGTTGGTCGCGGCCCCGTTCGCGAGCTGCCCGCCGGCCAGGAGGATCCCGTCCCACTGGGGGTCCCAGGCGAACCCCATGCCGAGCAGCGCGGGGGGCGACCCGTTGGACGTGGGTGGCACGACCTTCCAGTAGAACCCGTTGTACTGCCACGTCGTGTTGATCGGACACTGGGCGAGGTTGCATCCGCCGTAGAAGACCATCTCCCCGGTCTGGGGATCGAACGCAAGACCCCCGCTCCAACCGGCGGGCTGCTGGCCGGCATGGGTCATGAACGACGTCTGGTTCGTCCAGTTCAGGACGCCGCCGGACCCACCAGCCTGTCGGGTTCCCTCCGCCCTCGGGGTTGAGGGAGAAGGGTGCGCCGTCCCCCTCGGAACCTCCTGCAGAGGAGCGAGCGAAGGGGCAACCTCTCCGGACCACCGCGGTCCGACGGCGATTCGCGGGAACGGGCTCCCGATCACCGCAGGGCCGAGAAGTCCGAGCACCACGGCGACGCTGACGACCCACGCGATCCGAGCGACGTGGCGGGCGCGCACGACAGTAGCCACGAGGGACCTGCTTACGAACCTTGCGGCCGAGCCGAGACGGTCTATCTCGGGGGGTTTCACTTCCACAAGGCGCGGGCTTCGGGCCCGGATTGGGGTGTGCGGGCGCGGCCGTGGCTGGCCCTGCGGTCGCGTTACGCAACACACCACATATGCATCTGCATATGCTGTTCCATCCGTATCCATCGAGCAGGATCCGCGGACCGACCCGCATACGGAACCGGTGCGATCGGTAGGCCCGTACACTCGCGAGGAGGGAGGCGCATCGGGGTCTGATGCGCCAGCCGGGAGGTGCCTGGCTATGTCGCCAGGTTTCGAGGCGTCCCTTCCCCCTCTCGTGCCGTGCAGGATCCTAGGAGCAGTCCACAGAAGTGGCCGTCACGGCCGCGGCAGCCGGGTCAGATGGGCTGGGCGACACGAGTTTCACCTCCGAGGGTATTGTGGAGTCGATGTAACGTGTCTAGGCTGTCTTGCGCGCTGAAAGACAGTCAATGTGGGGTTCCGGGCTCCCAAACAGGGGCTAGAGAGCCCCGCAGGGGTCTGGGTGGGCCAGATCGGGGCGGTTCTCGGGGCTCATTCGGGCTGCGTATAACTCCTGTTATACGCCCC
>DASPQN010000095.1:0-4385 GCA_035624925.1 Thermoplasmata archaeon | reverse complement strand
TCGGCGTCATCGGCCCTCCCGCCAGGGGCGGTCGGACCCTCGCCCTTCCCCGGAGAGGCCCCGGCCTCTGCGGGTGCATGTGCCGACCGAACAGCTCCGCCGTGGCGCGGCTCCGTTATTCAGGAGACCTCCGTATTAAGGCCTTTCGACCCCCGTGGCGACATCGCCGTCGGCCCCGGGGTCGGGCGGGCTCCCAGGGGTCGCCGGGGGCGCTCTACCGGCGGAGGCTCGCGGCCCAGGCCCGGTGGTGGGGCCCCTCGTACCGGGCGGCGGCGTAACGGCAGAGCCCGTCGGAGTTCGGCTCGCAACCCCCGCAGTTGCGCTCGGCGGGGACCGGCGCCCGGACGTTGTCCGCGCGGACCTGCGCGACCGCGTAGCGCAGCCATCCGGCCTCCGCGTCGCCGTACGGGACCTCGACCCAGCCTTCGTGGAGCCCGTCGCCCGCCGCGTCGCCGTAGAGGATGATCCCGTACGGCGGCCGTCGACCGAACGCGGTCTCCACGAGGTGGCACTGGGCGATCGCCTGCACGGTGTCGAACAGCCGCCCGTGCGCCTCGTGATAGCCGATGAACAGGTGCGTCGACTTGTACTCGACCGGGACCAGGTCGCGCTCGGAGAGCGCCACCACGAGGTCGGGGCGTCCCGCGAACCCGAGGGCCTCGTCGACCAGGTTCTCGCGCCCGACATGGAACCGGGGGTCGAGCCGGACCTGGTCGGGGGAGAAGAGGACCGGGAGGTCGTCCTCGCCGTCGTCCTGGTAGACGAGGCGGTCGGCCGGGGCGAACGCGAGACGCCCGGGGTTGACGCGGACCGCGCCGAGCGGCGGGCTGAACAGCGGGGAGTGGCGCAGGGGGACGACGTCGGCCGGGGTCCGCACCGCGCCCAGGGTCCCCGTCGCCCGGCGGGCCTTACGTGCCTTCTCCAGCTCCATCTCGTGCGGGCACCGGAAGTAGGCGACCAGGTCGTGAGGGGTGAGGTGCTCGGTCGGGACCGCGAGCGGGGGAGCCAGCATCGCCGCCGAGGTCCCCACCGACGGGCTATGAAGCTAGACCTCGAGCGGAACCGGGCGTGCCCACCTCTCAGGCGCCGCCCAGGACGCGTCCGCGGAGCGTCGCCCGAGCGGGAAGGGGGAGCGGGGAGCGGTCCAGGAGGACGGCGAGCAGCTCCGGATCGGCCCCGACGTGCCGGATCGCGGCGATCGCCGCCTCGGTACCGGCCGTCCGTCCGCGGCTCGCCGCCCGGACGAGGGCGTACTCCGGCCGGCTGACCCGTATCGGGTCTCCGTTCGGGGAGGAGACCTCGAGGGTGCGGGCGACCCCGGCGACGCCTCCGAGCTCCTCCCAGCGGAGCGGTTCGCGACGGTCGAGCGGGACCGCCCACTCGACCCTCGCCCCCGAGCGGGGGGTCCCGACGAACGCCCTTCCGCCCAGGACCAGGTCGCCTCCCGGGCGGTCGGTCGGCGCGACCGGCTCGACCAGGTACTCGGCCAGCAGCTCGCCCAGGCGCTCGACACCCTTCCGCGTCGTCCCGAGGTCGATGTCCCGGGGCGAGCCACCGCCTCCCACGAGGCGGACGGAGCCGGAGCCCGCGACGTACCACTCGATCCGTTCGTCCCGGAGGGGCCCGGCGACGCGGCGGACGAGCTCGTTCAGCGCGTCGTCGAACTCGACGTCGGCGAGCCCGTGGGCCTGCCTCAGCATCGTGTCGAGGACGAACCGGTGGCGCTGGTAGGCGAACCGCACCTTCGCTGTCGCCGAGAACGGGAGGAGGTACCGGCGGTGCCAGCACCCCGGTCCGCCGAACATGCATGGGGACGGAGGGCGGGCGAAACCGAGCACGTCGAGCGGCCCGACCGGCGGACCGGCCGCGTCCCGCCCCCCCTCCTGCGCATGATGGGTGAACGTCGTCGCCGCGTCGTGGCGGTCGAACGAGAGCTGGTGGAGGTATCCCGCGCCGAGATCCGGCCCGGAGATCATCTCGCTGGGGAGCGAAGGGCCGGCGGCCATCGGCGGTGCGTCCGTGCGCCTACGCGGGTACGGGCCCCGTCTCGAGCGCGCTAGGCAACGGGATCGTTCCGCGCGTGACCACGACGCGCGCGCCGTCCCGCACCCCGCGGACGTAGGTGCCGCTCGCCAGCGAGGTCCAGCCGGCCTTCTCGCCGTCGAACGGCTCGCTCCCGAGCACGAGACGGTGGGCCGTTGCGCGATACGTCATCTCGTAGTACCGTCGCGCGGCATCGAGGAGGCCCGGCCCGTGGTCGCCCGTCCAGAGACAGAACGCCCAGAGCTCCTCCGGCCGCGGGGCAAAGAGGACGTTGAGGCCGGAGAACGGGGCGACCTTGGGCCTCCCCAGCCCCTGCCAGACCCGGACGAGATCCTCGACGGTTCGGACGTAGCCCCGGAGCGGGTCGCGTGTCTCCTCCACGTGCCGGACGAGCAGCCAGCAGAGGACCTCACTGTCGTTGACGCCCTTCGGCTCGTTCTCGTGCACGCCGAGGAACGGCCGGGTCTCCCGAGGGAAGGGGATCGCGCCGTTGTGCGCGAACAGCAGGGTGTGCGTGGCGAACGGTTGGGAGTTCTGGACCCCGAGGAGCTGCTCCGGCCGGAGGCCCAGCGGATTGCTCGCGTGACGAAGGTGGCCGACGACCAACGGCGGAACGCTCGCCCGGGCGGCCGCGATGTACCGGTCCCGCTCGGCCGGCTCGAACGCCCCACGGATCCCTTTCTCGACGTGGGTCCGGCCTCCGTCCGTGTACCACCCGACCCCCCAGCCGTCGCGCTGGGCGGTCTCCGGGGAGGCGTGGGACTGGGCGAGCAACGAGCGGTCGGACCGGACGAGCCACGCTTCCGCGGCGTCGTCCTGGGCCGTGAGCATCCCGAAGAGCCGGCACATGGTGTCCGCACCTAGGGGGCGCAGATATAACGACCCTCCAGGAGCGGGCCGCGTGGCCCGCGGGTAAGCTACCTCTTTTACCCCCGTCGGTCCTGATTCCGTCAGGAAGCGGCGATGGTCTCGGTAGAGGTCACTCCGGCGGCGCGCGACCAGG
Organism: Thermoplasmata archaeon; assembly: GCA_035624925.1. GTDB lineage: Archaea > Thermoplasmatota > Thermoplasmata > Lutacidiplasmatales > UBA184 > Lutacidiplasma. The sequence continues at coordinate 1,339 of DASPQN010000095.1, read as the reverse complement.
TCCTCAAGATCATGGAGCGCCAGCAGAAGCCGGGCGCGGCGCTCCGGCTCTACGTCCAGGGCGGCGGGTGTTCCGGGCTCACCTACGGGATGTCGTTCGACCGGCAGGAGAGCGGCGACGAGGTCGCCTTCCGGGATGGGGGCCTCACGGTCGTCGTGGACCGGGCCAGTGCGAGCCTCCTCGACGGCCTGAAGGTCGACTTCCTGCTAGGCCTGGAGCAGTCCGGTTTCAAGATCGTCAACCCGAACGCGAAAGCGACCTGCTCGTGCGGCAAGTCGTTCTCCGCGTAGCGACGGTCCGCGGGGTTTTATACAGGCCCTGGTGTGTATTTCGCGGGGATGCAGAGGAGGGCCCCAGGCATGAGCGAAGGTGTAGGAATCCAACTCGATGTGACTCAAGAAGCGAAGGAACAGGTCCGGGAGCTGATCAAGGGTCAGAAGCCCGGGACGGCCGTGCGCGTCTACCTTCAGTCCGGTGGCGGCGGCGGGGGCTGCGGCTCCGGCGGCTGCGGGTCGGGCGGGGGCGGATGCGGCTGCGGCGGGGGTGGCGGCGGAGGGCCCGCGTTCGGCATGGCGTTCGACCGGCCCCGCAACGGCGACAAGGTCATCCCGGTCGACGGCTTCTCGATCGTGGTCGACGACATGAGCGCCGAGCTCCTGAAGGGCGCCACGATCGACTACGTCCAGGACCTGAACGCCTCCGGTTTCAAGATCACCGCCCCGAGCGTCCCGGCGGCCCCGACGGGCTCCGAGGGCGGCGGCTGCGGTTGCGGCTCCGGCGGCTGTGGGTGCGGCTAGGCCGCGCCTTCCAACCCCTTCTTCCGTTTCCCTTTGGGACCCCGGGGTCCGGGTCGGCCGGCAGCCGGCTCAGCGGTGAGAAGCGAGCCGGCCCGCGCGACCGTGGACGGGGTGGTCACCCTAGCGGTGCGCCGCAGCCCAAGCAGTACGCACCTGTCCCGGGATTCGCGCGGCCGCAATGGGAGCAGAACCGCCCCGCGCCGGCGGGTGCCGGCGACGGGCTCAGCGGGGGGGCCGGGGGCGGGGCGCCCCAGGCCGGGGTCGTGGCCGCGCCCTCGCGGATCGCGTCGCCGAGCTTCACGTAGGCGATCAGGAACAGGATCCCGGGGATCAGCGAGAGCGTGATCAGCGACAGGATCGCAAAGACGAGCGTGGGGGTCCGGGCCCCCTCGTAATCCCCGTCGTTCACGCGTTGGTAGGAGAAGACCCAGATGAGCGCGATCCAAACGAAGCCGATCAGCGCGAATCCCAGGATGATCGCGCCGAGGAACGGAACGATCAAGAACAGGGCGCCGACGCCCACGAGGATGACCTCGAAGATG
>DASPQN010000094.1:0-2982 GCA_035624925.1 Thermoplasmata archaeon | reverse complement strand
GTGCTCGGCAGCGGCGGTACGCACGCGGTAGCCGTCGAGCTCGACCGTGGAGCCCGGCGAGAGCGCGTGGACCTCGACGGGGAACCGGAGCGTGAAGTACCCGAGACGGAGCGCTCGGCCGACCATCTCCTCCGCGTCCGGGGGACCGTAGATGTCGAGCGGCGTCTCGCGGTGGTTGAGGCACATGCTCTGGATCAGCCCCGGCAACCCGAGGAAGTGGTCGCCGTGGAAGTGGGTGATGAAGATCCGCCGTACTCGCATGAAGGAGGCACTGGACTGGAAGAACTGGCGCTGCGTCCCCTCGCCGCAGTCGAGGAGGACGAGCTCGCTCTCCAGGTCGAGCGCGATCGCGCTCGCCGAGCGCTCCTTCGTGGGCCAGGAGCCGGCCGTACCGAGGAACGTGAGGCGCACGGTCCCTCGTCAGTCGGCCGAAGTTAAAAGCCAAGGGACACGCGTTCGCCCCGGCGCGTTGCCCAAGGGGCTATGCGGGAGCCGCCCGTCGCGCTCCGACCCGCGATGGTAGACTGGGACCGCGTCGAGCAGCTCCGGTCGACGGGGGCGTCGTGGAACGAGATCGCGGCCGACCCCAGGGTCGACTTCCCCGCCGAGGCGTCGGCGGACGACGCCGGGCGCGCGTTGCACGCGCTCTACCGGCGGAACCAGGGCCCGGAGGGTGAGGCGACCGGTCCGCCGAGGGGCGCAGCGAAGCCTCAGGCGGAGCGTCGGTGGACCCTCGCGCGGGTCGGCTACCTGCTCGTGCCGCTGTTCGCCGTGTGGTTCACGGTGGCCTACCTCGTCCCGTCCCCCGTCGGCGTCGTCGTGCCGGCGATCCCGTACCTCGCGCTCGCCTCGGCGGGAGCAGCCTTCGTCCTGGTCTACGGCCTCTGGCGCGCGACGGAAGGCCGTCGGTGGACGAAGGTCTACCGGAACACGATGGTCGTCGGCGTGGCCGTCGGGTCGGTCGTTGCCGGGCTGATCGGGCTGTCCGGCGGGACGATCCTCGGTTGCCCGTACCTGCCGCCGTCGTCGAGCCTGCGGTCGACGATCCAGGGCTGGTCCACGGTCCCGACCTCGCCCTGGAAGGACGGCGGTCGACCGGTGCTGTTCTTCTACGGCGGTACCTGGTGCCCCTACTGCTCGGCGAGCAGCTGGGCGGTGTGGAAGGCGCTCACCGAATACGGAACGGTCTCGGGCAACTTCACGGCGTACTCCTTCCCCTCGCCGGAGCCGTACGCGTACACCCCCGAGATGGTCCTCGCGAGCGTCCACCTGAGCTCACCGGCGATCGCCGCCCAGGTGAACGAGTACGCGGGAAGCGTCGACGGGAGACTGGACGGGACGGCCAACTGCTCCCAGCAGGCGTACGTCACCGCCTACGACCTCTGCTCGACCTGCGGGGTCCCGTTCCTCGTGATCAACGGACAGTACCTCCACATCGGCACGCTGTACAGCCCGCACAACCTCTCGGCGTGGAACCGGACCAACAACGCGAGCGGAGCCGCCTACGTGGCGGATTCGGTCCGTTCCGAGAGCGGCAGGCCTTGGCTGACCGTGCGGAACCAGAGCTGGGCGATCATGGCCTTCCTCGCGAGGTCCACGGGGGAGAGCGTTCCGGCCCTCGCGACCACGTTCGGGTGGTCCCCCACCACGATGTCCGGGGTCTGGGCCGACGTGAACCGGACGCTTCTCGCCTAGGTCCTGAAGGCGAAAGGAGAATAAGGGCCCCTCGTTCGACCGCCGATGGTCGACTGGGACAAGGTCCAGGAGCTCCGCTCCAAAGGCTGGGATTGGGGCGACATCGCCAAGGACCCGGCCGTCGACTTCCATCCGGACGCCTCGGCGGGCGACCCGGGCCGCGCGCTGCGCGCCCTGTACCACCGCTCCGGCCGACGGACCCAGAAGACCGCCGCGGAGTCCGCGGCGCCGAAGCGGCCGAGCAAGGAGGAGGCCGAGCGGAAGTGGACCCTGACGAGGATCGGCTACCTCGCGGTGCCCACCGTCGGCATCTGGTTCCTCCTGGCCTACGTCGCCCCGTCGCCGGTCGGGATCATCGTCCCCGCGATCCCGTACCTCGCCTTGGTCCTCGCCGGGGTCGCGTTCCTCCTGATCTACGCGCTCTGGCGGAGGACCGAAGGGCGCCGATGGACGGCCGTCTATCGTCGGACGGTCGTCGTCGGGGTCGTTCTGGGGATCGTCGTGGCCGGAGCGATCGGGCTCGCGGGCTCGGTCATCTTCGGCTGCCCGTACCTACCGCCGTCGTCCAGCCTGTCGACCAACGGGGCGTCCGGCTGGGAGTCCGGCTCGATCGCGGCCTGGCACCAGAACGGCGTGCCGGTCGTCTTCTTCTACGGTGCGACGTGGTGCCCGTACTGTTCCGCCAGCAGTTGGGCGGTCTACAAGGCCCTCACCGAGTTCTCCAACGTGACAGGCGTCACCCTCGATTTCTCGGCGCAGCACGACGTCTACCCCGGTACCCCCGAAGCCGTCCTCGCCAACGCGCACCTCGGACCGAAGAAGGGCAACGGCCCTGGAGCCGCCCTGCTGGTCGCGGAGGACACCTCAGGGGTCGACGGGACGTACCCGCCCACCGCGAGCTGCTACGAGCAGGCCTACGTCTCGGCGTACGCCGCGGGCATACCGTTCGTCGTCCTCAACGGGCAGTACGTCCATGTCGGTACCATCGTCAACCCGGCCTCGCTGGCGCCGTGGAACTCCGCCAACACCTCGGGCAGCGGTGCGGCGACCGTGAGGGGCGACGTCCTGAACGAGACCGGGGCGCCGTGGTCGGCCGTGCAGAGCGGAACGTGGTGGATCATGGCCTACCTGGCGAAGGACCTGGGCTATTCCTCGACGACGGTCGGCGTGCTCGTCACCGACTACGGCTGGACCACCGCCGACAAGACCAACGTGGTCAGCGACCTTCAGTCGCTCGGCTCCTGACGGTCCCGTGAAGACCTCGAACGTCCGCAGCGTCATCTACCT
>DASPQN010000093.1:0-4871 GCA_035624925.1 Thermoplasmata archaeon | reverse complement strand
CGCTCGATGTCCTCGACCGTCGCGCCGTTCGGGAGGTTGATCGTCTTGGACGCGCCTCCCGAGAGGAACGGCTGGACCGCCCCGAGCATCTTGAGGTGGCCCATCGGCTCGATGGTCCTCGAGCCGGTCGGCGGCGCGAGGGCGCAGTCGAAGACCGCGAGGTCCCCCGGGTCGAGCCCGGGCGCGCCCTCGATCGTGCCGGTCCGCTCGACGTGCTCGACGATCGCCCGGCGCTCCTCGTCGCCGTAGCCGAGCGACCGGAGCGCCTCCGGTACGGTCCGGTTGACGAGGCGGAGGACCCCGCCCCCGACCAGGTTCTTCGTCTTGACGAGCGAGAGCTCCGGCTCGAGCCCGAGCGTGTCGCAGCCCATGAGCAGGCCGATCGTGCCGGTCGGCGCGATCACCGAGATCTGGGCGTTGCGGTAGCCCCAGAGCTCGCCGGAGCGCACGGTCGCCTGCCAGCTCTCGACGGCCAGGTGGGCGAGGGGGGCGATGCGCGCGTCCCCCGAGGAGATCTGCTCGGCGGCCCGGGCGTGCTTGGCCATCACCCGCAGCATCGGCGCCCGGTTCTTCTCGAACCCGGGGAACGGGCCGACGCGCCGGGAGACCTCGCTCGACATCCGGTAGCCTTCCGCCGAGAGGATCGCGGAGATCGACGCCGCGAGCGCCCGACCGGGGTCCGAGTCGTAGGCGAGGCCGAAGTGCATCAGGAGCGCACCGAGGTTGGCGTAGCCCAGCCCGAGAGGTCGGAAGTCGTGGGAGTTCTGCGCGATCGGCGCGGTCGGGTAGCTCGACGCGTCGACCACGACCTCCATCGCGAGGATGACCGTCCGGACGGCCCGCACGAACGTCGTGGCGTCGAACGCCCCGTCCTCGGCGACGAACTTCATCAGGTTGAGCGACGCGAGGTTGCACGCCGAGTCGTCCAGGAACAGGTACTCGCTGCACGGGTTGGAGGCGTTGATCCGCCCGGAGTTCGGGCAGGTGTGCCAGTCGTTCGTGATGTCGTCGAACTGGACGCCCGGGTCCCCGCACCGCCAGGCGGCGACCGCGAGCTTGCGCCAGAGGTCGCGCGCGCGGTACGTCCCCGCCACGGCATGGTCCGTCCGCTGGGTCGTCGTCCACGGTCCGTCGCGCGCGACGGCGTCCATGAACGCGTCCGGGATCCGGACCGAGTGGTTCGCGTTCTGGTAGGCGATCGACGCGTAGGCCGAGTCGGGGTCGGTCCCGTCGAAGTTCGCGGAGTAGCCCTCGCGGATCAGCGCGAGCGCCTTGTCCTCCTCCTTGACCTTGGAGTCGATGAAGTCGACGATGTCCGGATGGTCCATGTTGAGGATGACCATCTTCGCCGCGCGGCGGGTCGTTCCGCCGCTCTTGATGACGCCGGCCATCGCGTCGAACGCCCGCATGAACGAGACGGGCCCCGAGGCGATCCCCCCGCCGGCCAGCCGCTCGTGGCTCCCGCGGAGCGCGGAGAGGTTCGTGCCGGTGCCGCTCCCCCCCTTGAACAGACGCCCTTCGCTCGTCGCGAGGGCGAGGATCGAGTCCATGTCGTCCTGGACCGACTGGATGAAGCACGCCGAGCACTGCGGCGGGTCGCGGACCCCGACGTTGAACCAGACGGGGCTGTTGAACGCCGCCATCTGCTGGACCATGAGGTAGGCGAGGTCTTCCTCGAACGTCGAGCCGTCCTCGGCGCTGTCGAGGTAGCCGAGCGCGACCGCCTGCTGGGCGATCCAGTGGCAGACGCGCCGGATCATGCCGTCGATCGACGTCTCGCGCCGGCCGTCGATGACGCGGAAGTACTTCGACGCCGCGATGTTGACGCTCGTCTCCGACCAGGTCTTCGGGGCGCGGATCCCCTTCTGCTCGAAGATCACCTTCCCCTCGGCGTTCTTGATCGTCGCGTCGTGCGTTCTCCACCCCACGGTGTCGAACGCGGTCTTCCCTGGCGGCAACAGCCGCGGGAGCTCGATCGGGTCTCGGCCGGGGCGGTCGGCGGTCCGTCCCGCCGTCTCCTCACCCGACGCCGGGCGCTTCTTCGAGGCAGCCATGACTACGTTTCCTGGAGGCCGAGGCGAACTCCGCTCCCACCGCTCCGAAGGTCGACCGGGACCTAAGCCGTGGACGGCCGGGGGTCGGAACGCCCTCGAGGGACAGGCGTTCCGGGCCGGGCGCCCTCGGAAAGGCACGGCAGAAGCTGGGTGCGAAGCACGTCGAGAACCCTCCGGAGCGGACCCACCACGACCCGGTATATCTGACCTCGGTCCGAAACGTGCGCGACGCCCGGTGCCGGGCCCGCGCGACGCGCGGAATCCGTTCCTCCGTAAGCTCCAGAGCGCACCGCGCTCCCGGTCCGGGGCCGGCGGGCGTCACGACGACCGGTCGGACCGCCGGACGGCCGCCTCCGGAGCCGGGGGCCGCGTCGGCTCACGCCGCGCCGGTCGTCCGGCCCGCCGGTGGCGGCGGGGGGACGACGCGCATCGTGCACGGCATCAGGACACCGCAGTCCCCGCAGAAGAGTCCCTCGTCGGCGACCCAAAGGAACGCGCCGCACCGTTCGCACCGCCGAGGATCGCCCGTGTCGTTCCGGCACGTCATCGGTCGAGGACGGAGATGAGGAAGAGAAGGAAAAGGGTTCGCCGAAGAACGGGACCGGAGGTCGGAGGGGCCCCGGTCGAGGCCCCTCCCGAACGGGTCCGGGTGGTCCCCTTCAGGCGTTCTTCATCTTGGCGCGCGAGATGAAGCCCTTCTTGTCGAGGAAGTACATGTAGCCGTCCGCCCGCGAGATCTTCTCGGTGCCGACGCGGCCCTTCCTGCCCGACTTGTTGAGCTTCGTCGGGGTCTTCCAGAGGTACCCGTCCTTCCCGAGGTAGTACAGGTAACCTTTCTCTCGCTTGACCTGCTCCTTGCCTACGCGCTCCGCCATCGTCGTCCTCGGCCGGCGGCAGGAAAGCCCCTGTATTTGAACATGCTGACGGAGTTACGGCGGAGAAACCGGTTTTCCCTGACGTAAAACGACGCGGGGACGGACGTCGAACCGGTAGCCCAGCAGGTCGGCCGAGCGGACCGGGAAGACGGCGAGGTCGGCCGGCCGACCGACCTCGATCGTCCCGGCATCGTCGAGCCCGATCGCGTGCGCGGCGTTCACGGTCGCCGCCGTCAACGCCTCCGCCGGCGTGAGCCGGCCGGCGTGGACGGCGCCGGCGAGGACCCCGGGGATCCCTTCGACCCACGTGTTCGGGGAGCAGTCGCTGCCGAGAGCGACCGCGGCGCCCGCGTCGACCAGCTCGCGCGCCGGGCTGCGCCGCGCGGTCGACGACGCGAACGCGGTCAGGGGGAGGACGACCGCGCTCACGCCGGCTCTGGCCAGGCGACGCCGGTCGGCGTCCGGGGTCGCGAGCAGGTGGTCGGCGCTGGCGGCGTGGAGCCGCGCGGCGAGGCGCGCGCCGCCCGAGGCGACGAACTCGTCGGCGTGGACCTTCAGTCCCAGGCCGAGCTCGCGCGCGGCGCGGAGGACCCGCTCCGTCTGGGCGACGGTGAAGAACCCGGGCTCGCAGAAGACGTCGCAGAAGCGGGCCAGCCGCCCCCGAGCGACCGCGGGAAGGGTCCGGCGGACGATCGCGGCGACGTAGGCGTCCGGGCGGTGCGCGAACTCCGGAGGGACCGCGTGCGCGCCCAGGTAGGTCGGGACGAGGCGCAGGCCGGTGCGTCGCGCCAGGCGAGGGATGAGCCGGAGCAGCCGGAGCTCGCCCGCGTGGTCGAGCGCGTAGCCGCTCTTCACCTCGACCGAGGTCGTCCCGGTGGCGGCCATCCCCTCGAGGCGTGCGGCCGTCTCGCGGAGGAGCCGGTCGTCGCTCGCCGCGCGGGTCGCGCGGACGGTCGCTAGGAGGCCCCCTCCACGCCGGGCGATCTCGGCGTAGCTGGCTCCGGCCGCCTTGAGCGGCAGCTCCTGCGCCCGGTCGCCGGCGAAGAGGACGTGGGTATGCGCGTCGACGAAGCCGGGCACGGCGGTCCCCGCGCCGCCCAGGACGGTCCGCCCCCCTTCGGCAAGCCGTACCTCGCCGGCGAGGCGTCGTTCGGGACCGACCCACACGACCCGACCCCGGTCGACCGCGACGGCCCCGTCGACGATCGTCCCGAGGTCCCCCATCGCCTCCTGGACCCGCGGCACGGGCCCCCGGGCCAGCGTCGCGACCTCGGCGAGGTCACGGACCACGAGCTCCGCTCGGATCATCTCACGGTTGGCGGATGAGGTGGTCGAGCAGGTCGCGCGCCGCCGTCGAGCCGGCGAAGACGACCCTCGCCTCGGACTCGAGGGGTTCGAGCTCCTTGTAGCGCGCGGAGAAGTGGGTCAGGAACAACGCCCCTACCCCGGCGACCCGGGCGCACTCCGCCGCCTGCCGGGTCGACGAATGGCCCCAGTCGTTCGCCTCCTTCTCGAGCTCCGCGGCGGCGGTCGCCTCGTGGACGAGCACGGTCGCCCGGTCGGCGAGCCTCGTGATGGTCTCGGTCGGGGCGCTGTCACCGGAGTAGACGACGGAGCGACCGGCGCGCGGGGGGCCGAGGACCTCGTCGGGCCGCACCACACGGTCGCCGACGCGGACCGGCTCGCCGGCCTCGAGCCGGGCGAAATCGTGGCCGTGGAGGCCGAGCTCGCGCGCCTTCGCTCCGTCGAACCGACCGCGTTTCGGCTCCTCCTCGAGACGATAGGCCAGGGATGGGACCGGGTGCTCGGCAGCGGCGGTACGCACGCGGTAGCCGTCGAGCTCGACCGTGGAGCCCGGCGAGAGCGCGTGGACCTCGACGGGGAACCGGAGCGTGAAGTACCCGAGACGGAGCGCTCGGCCGACCATCTCCTCCGCGTCCGG
>DASPQN010000092.1:0-15899 GCA_035624925.1 Thermoplasmata archaeon | reverse complement strand
CGCCGTTGATCACCGTGACGTTGTTCGACATGGTGTTCGTGACGTAGACATAGTCGCTCGTCGGGTCGAGCGCGAGGTACCGCGGGTCCGCCCCGACGGGGATCGACCCGACAACGCTGTTCGTCGTCGGGTCGATCACTGCCACGCTGCTCGAATTCGTCGTCGCGAGGTAGAGCCGGCTGTTGAGCCCGTCGTACAGGAACCCCCTGGGAGCGACCGTTGCCGGGATGACGCCAACCAGGCTATCGGAGGTCCCGTTCAGCGTTGCGTCCCAGGTGCTACCGTTGGGTAGGCCGGTCCCGGTGAACGTTATCGAATATGTGGGGAGGGAACCCGCGGGCAAGGCCCCAATGGCCGGCCGGGGCCCCCCAGCAGGGGAGATGGGGTAGGAGGAACGCGGAACGATTCCCGCGGAGGTTTCTACGGCGACGGGGAGGAACCCGACGACCATGACGACTACTACCAAAATTCCGACTACGGCGGACGGCGACTGCCGCATGTCTTGGGGATGATGCGCCACCGTTTATCCCTTTCCTGACCGCGTGCGGACAGACGCTTTGTCCTACAGTGTGGGGGCGTTGTTGGCCGTGCGGAGCAGCACCCTGAACTTCACTATCATGTCCCCGACGGGCCTTGGTGTCGCGAGAATAGCCGGGCCCTGCCATCCAGCGTTCACCGGAACGAACGTTACGGGGCCGACCAAGCTTGTCTCCCCATCAGCCCGGGTGCTTCAGTGAACCTGTCGTACACCAACACGGTCCAATCTAGCGATCAGAACGAAATCCTATGTCACTTCAGAGACCCCAGTGCACAGAAGAACATCCAGTTCTACTGCTGGAGCGACCCGAACGGCATCTGCTTCTCGCCGAACCCAATCCAGGCGGTGAACGTACACATCTGGTTCGACGACTGTTGTGTTGCGGGAGCTTCGGGATGCTAAAGACACGACAGGCCAACCTGAAACGATGGCTCTTGGGCTGGAGGTGCTCGACGAGTACGTACGTATTCGGGACCCGTGGGGTGATGCCGCCACGGTTGCGGAAGGGCTTCGGAGTCCCCTCTCTAAGGATTATCCGTTATGCAGGGAAGACTGACTGATGCGTCGGGAGGGACCAAGCCAACTGGCTCTTCCTCGATCCCTGCCGTTTCACTTCCTCGCAGCGGATATCGACTTGGCTTGGGAGGAGGGGTGGCCGCGACGGCCGTTGGCGTACTGCTTCTTCTCTCCGCGTACGGCCCGTGGGGGCTATTCTTCCATTCGACCTGCGCTCAGACTGGGCCAATCGCCAGCGAGCAAGCCTGGGTTCCGGTCATTCTGCTAAACTCCCCCTACGGAGGGATGGCACAGGGCACCGCCTATGTGCCAAGCGACCCCGACAATAGCTCAGGTCACATCTTCGGATGGAACAGCAGCAACGGCAGCGCGGCCTGGTCTGGGTTCATGGCGAACGTCAGCGTTCTCCTGGTGAAGAACGAGACCGCATGGGGGTTCGGCCCGAATCAGTTCTGCAAGACTGGGTTTCAGACTTCGGCCTCTCCGACCGGCAGCGTCGCACTCGGATTAGGGCTAATGGGTTCCGGGAACACGTCGGATGCCGGGGAGCCACGGACTCTGAACTACACGCCATTGCCAGGAGAGGTCAATCTGCGAATCATGAACGCGTATACGATGGCCACCGGGGGCGAGGTTTCGACGTGTGGAGGGCCGGCTCAGACTCAACATGCACGCTCGTCCCAGCTGACCACGTGGGTCCCCTTTGAGTACCGAGGTCTCAACCTGACGGCACCCCTCACGGTGGTCACCGAACAGATTTTCACTTACAACTTCCCAGCAAACTTTGGGACCTGGCAGATCGACGATCTGTCCGCGCCGGGTGGGCCCGGGGGTGGTTGGGCGTTCTCGTATACACCATGCGGGTGACCGCAGACTTGATCTCGGGGGACCAAAGGGCGGCTAAGCGACCGAGGGGGCGACCCCTCGGCAGGGTGACCCTGTCGCACGCCCGGGGTTGTCCATGGTGGGGCCCTTCCGAGCGAGCCGGGCGCGGAGGGACCCGCCAAATTAATTTTGCTCTAGGTATCGTCCTCTGACGAGCGACTAGATCTGGCCATGGTCACTCAGCCATGGGGAGAAGGCGTACGTTTCCCGCGCTCGATCATGGGTCGGTGTGGTCCTTCGTGGGGACCGGACGGTTCGTCGAGACTACAGCGGACGACCCCTCCGGCTTGCGATGGAATCGAGACTCTACGGCACGCCTCGACGTCTCGCACGCTGTAGCACAGCCCCGTGAGGTCCTAAGGAAAGCGACATACAGATGGATGCCATGAGGGTTAGGCGATGGCTGGGGTGAACCGGGACGCCTCTCCGCATCTTCGGAGAGAACATGCCCAGAACGGGAGGGACTGGAAGGCAGGGGTCTAGGTGGAGCGAGCTGGTCGATCATTGCCCGAGGCCCGCTCGACGATCTTGTTCCGGGGGCGAACCCACCGTACCGCCAACGGCACGGGGCCGCCTTCGGCGAAAAAGGCAATCGGCCGCGTGGCGTGGATATGTTGTCGCTGTATCAGTCTTGGTCGCGGTTTCGCTAGCGCTTACTTGCCAGCTTCCTACCGCTGCCGCGGCGTCACCTCTCATACTACAGTGCCCTCCGAACTGTCCTTCCCACAACCGGCCTCCTTACTCTGTCGGGTTTTCCGACATCGACCTACCTGTGGGCGCGAACTGGACCGTCTGGCTAAACTCGACGTCGGGGTCTTCTTCTGAGAACCAAAGCTCGACATCTCGCTCCTTAAGCTTTTGGATGTACAATGGCACGTACACCTATTCCATCCTGAATTCACAGGTTGGCAGTCAAGTTTACGTCCCCTCGCAATCGACGGGTAACCTCACGGTCAGCGGCCCTACCAGCTCGATCCAGGTCCCTTTCGTGGAGTACTTCACCCTGAACTTCACCGAGACCGGTCTCGTTGCCGGGACCTTGTGGAACGTGACCATCCTGAACGACACGCTGCCGTTTCAGACTATCACTAACATGTCCAACGCAACGTCCACGGATTTTCTGTTGCCTAATGGAACATACAACTTTACCGTGGCCAACAGTTCGGCGGCGAATCTCACATACGTGCCTGTCCCGGACTTCGGTCAAGCGCGGGTCAGTGGATCGACCACACTCAAGTGCGTCTCCTTCACGACGAATCTGAGCCAGTATAATCCGAATGAGTCACTCTATGCTCCCGGATTCCGCCATCCTCTATCGGGTCCACCCCGGATCTCGGCCTCGGAGGTTCCGTGGAATTCGAACGCACGGATTGATGGTTGGGGTCTTACGAGGCAGGAGAACGTGTCCTGGTTCGTCCGCGGCCTCCGTCCCCTCACTTCGATGGTATTCGTCTGGCAGGTGATTCCAAGTCACCACCGGGGGGCGATCATGGTGAACCTGGAAGTCCCAGCATTTTGGAACGTAACAATCATTCCCCCTTCCTACAATCACACCACTGTGTCTCTTGACGTCTTAAACCCGAACACTTGTTATAGGTGGACTCTCACCGTATCGAACCACTTCGACAACCAACCGAACACGGCTACGCAGCATGGCCGTTTTTGTACCCTTAACGGTCCGCCAAACGGATTCGCAGGGTGGGTCTTGCAGTCGACCCCTCAGGTCAACCGATCCCTGACGAACTCGGTTGAAACGGCCGGAGTCTCCGGCGCGGAGGTGTTCGTTGAAGCTGAATGCGTAGGGCCACACTCAACGTTCGTTCCCACTCTCTTCTATCCCGGTACGACGCAACCTGACGGTTTCTACAACTTCACTTTTCCCTACACTGCCTCCTCTCCCACTCTCAGTTACTTCGGTGCTTCAGGTTGTTCGGACCGGTATGGCGTTACGTTCGGAGCATCATACGTCGTTGGTGCTCAGGATCAGAATCCTCAGAGCCAGGCATACTGGAGTGTCGGAAGCGTGGCGGTAAGCGAGCCCCTCTCGCCCGTCAAAGATGTCGTGGAAATCATCATCCTCCCGGACGTCACCGATACAGTCCAGGTCGCTCTTGCCCTGATCCACACCACTGTTGCTGGGACAACGTTCAACAATATCAAGTGCGGGTTCACATATGTGGTGAACGGTTCGGGGAGCTGGGTAAACCAATCGAACTACGCGGGAACCATCCGCATCGGGAACACGACTAACGTGGCCAGCCAAACTTGGAATTCTCCTGGAGGGTGGGGAGTCAATAACTCGCTCAACGTTGTCTACGCAATGGGGTCGAATTTTGCAGAGCCACTCGTGGGTAACGTGAGCGCGACGCCCTACCAACTTGCGCCGAAGCCGGCTCAGGGAGTCAATACCAATCCGACCAATGCTACTGACTGGGTGAACCTTATTCAGACGCCACCATCGGAGAACCTGCCTCCGGGATGGCACGAGGTTTTTCCGAACCTCGGGCAAGGAAAGAATGACCCAATTTCAGAGTCAATCTTTGCGTCAGGAACCTACACTTCAACGACCGGGTCGGGGTACTCGTTTTCCTTTGGCGTCGGGTACCTGGGAGTGAGCCTGTCGTGGACATTCACTGACGAGTCCCTTACAACGATTTCCACCTCTCTTTCCTCAACTGCCTCCTGTTCATTCGCGTGGACAAACAACACAATCAACAACTCCGGAGGCAGTCCGTACTTTTACTACTACGATGGGGCTTCCGCCGGGTCATACACCAGCGTCCCTTTGATAGAAGCCTACTTCATGGGTTTCTGCGGCGGCGATGACGAACCAACATGCTAGCCGCTCGAGTCGTTAGGGGAGACAATCGGGTTCTATGATGACTCCGGGCATAGGTCGCACTCTCGGCCGGGCCGCTGAGGCCGCTAGGCAGCCTCGGGGCCCTCGCGGGGGACAGATCGCCCTCTCCGTGGGTACGGGAGTTGCGGCCGCGCTCGTGCTAGTTTCATTGGCCTGGTCTCCTCCCGGAGCGTCGCCCACGCACGTGGAGTGCTCCGTTGTGGGTCCTGTCGCCAATGTGTCATCGTTGTACATTCCCGCGGTCTTGGTCAACTCCCCTTACGGCGGGGGCGCCTGGGGCAACGGGACGTTCCCCGCGACGTTCCCAGGCATCTGGAACGGACCACCGCCGCGGGGGGTCAAGGCCGTCGCCTATGGTACGGGCGCCTTGAACGGAAGTGCCGAAGGTGCGTTCTTTACGGTTAACGCTTCGATCAACAGCGTGCAGAACCTCACAGTCCCGGGACCCGGCCCAGGTTCGCCGTGCTCCCTACCGTACTCGGTGAGTCTTGGGTCACCGCCCTACTACCTAGAGGCCGGCGGAGGAATCTTGCCCCAGAACAGCACTACCGATGTAGGTGAACCGTCGACCGCGACGATTGCCGGAACCCACGGAGTGTTCAGCGTCGCTTCGTTCAACAACAGTTTCACTCAGTCCAACGAACTGTCCCTATCCACATGCGGGGGAGCCGCAAGGTCGATTTCGCTCATCGAGTCAAGCTACCTAGACGTATCAGTCCCGGTTCTCGGCCCAAACGGGAGCCAAGAATACCCCTATACCATCCCGGTGCAGGAGACTTATCACTACTTCTTCCCGGCAGACTTTGGCACCTGGCAGATTGACAACCTCTCCGCCCCGGGCGGCCCTGGCGGCGGGTGGGCCTTCTCGTATCAGCCCTGCGCTTGAGGCCCCAACTCGGGGCGCCCGCAGGGTTACGGGGACCGGAACTCGTGACCATACCGGTAACTGAAGGCAGCCGGGCGCGGAGGGATTTGAACCCTCGACCGCCGGGTTAGGAACCCGGTGCCCTATCCAGACTAGGCTACGCGCCCCCGAAGACGACTCCGGTCCCCGCCATATCACGCCTTCGTCGCTCCGGTAGTCCCGGTCGGCGGCAGGATCCGGTCGTACCGGTGGTCGACCGCCGAGACGAAGTCGCCGGCCGACTCCTGGAGGATCTCGATCCCCTCGAGGTACTCTCGCATCGTCGGCAGGACCGGCCGTCGCGACGTCGGCGGCTCCGAGGGTCGAGGGGTGGTCCCCCCCATCGCCCCGAACAACCAGCGGTCCGGGCCGGTCGCGAACAGGAACGGGTAGACCCTCGACTCCCGGCTCAGGGTCGAGAAGAGCTCCTCCGGTCGGGCGTCCTTCTTGGGCGTGCCCGTCACTAGCACGACCTGGTCCGCCGCTCGGCCCTGGAACGGGGGTAGCCGGGCCGGGTCGAGGATCG
The DNA here is from genome assembly GCA_035624925.1 of Thermoplasmata archaeon. Lineage (GTDB taxonomy): Archaea > Thermoplasmatota > Thermoplasmata > Lutacidiplasmatales > UBA184 > Lutacidiplasma. The sequence continues at coordinate 9,670 of DASPQN010000092.1, read as the reverse complement.
TCCGGTGGACGACCCACCCCCGCTGCAGCATCCGACGCTGCGAGAACGGAAGCCCAAGCGGACCGACCAGATGCGCGCCACGGCCATCCTCGGCGACCCCGAATGGCCGGCGGACCAGCTCCGAGGCGGCCCACCACTGGTGCGCCGAGAGGGTGAACGGCGCCGCGTCCTCCGCCTCGTCCGCCATCCCCCCACCGAGGCCGTGCGGGTAGGCGAGCGTCCCGTCGAGCCCCGCGACGTGGCACCAGAGTCCCTCGAAGTCGAAGTAGACCGGAACGGTCGGTCCCTCCGTATGGGCGGTGACCGCCGTCGGACGGGGCGCGAGGTGGCCGGCATCGATCCGGCCGAGGAGGCGGTCGACCTCTCCCGGCTTGCGCTGGAACACGACCGCGAGCACCACCTGGCTGCCTCGCCAGACCACGACCGAGCCCGGGTCGGCGGCGACGGTGCTCACGAGCTCCTCGAACCGATCGGCATACGGCCGAGAGAGCAGGAACGTCACGAGGGGTCGGCCGAAGGCGACCGGGTGGGGTACGTACCGGTCGCGGAGCCAGCCTTCGTCGTAGGCTCGGCGACGGATCGCGTGGTAGGTCGACCGGGGAACGGTCGCCAGCCGAAGGCGCTCGCGCTCGCGGTCGGGCCGGGCCGCGAGCAGCACCGCGATGACGCGGGCCTCGGCCTCGGTCAGCCCCCGCACCGACGGTCCTCTCGCGTGCTGCGAAGGTCTAGCATGGGGTCCAGCCACGAGGGCCGGCCCCGAAACCTCGCTTTAAGAACGGCACCCGTTCTCCGGGTACCCGAGGCACCACCTCGTGGTACGATGAGGCCCACTGCTCGCACCGGGGTCGTCGTCACCGTCGTCTCAGTGGCGGTCTCCTTCTTGACGATATGCGTTCCGGGGGCGGCGGGCGCCCACCCCACGCCCGGGACGGACGCTGCGGCGTCCACCGCAACGTCCTGGGCGTACGGCACGGTCCGGTCCGCCACGGCGACCGGTGCCGGCGGAATGTACGCCTACTCTGCGACCGCCACGGCCGGGTTCGCGGTGATCCTCAGCGAGACGGCGATCTCCACCGGGAACTACACGCTCCAGGTCCACCGAACGATGGGTCTGCTCCTATCGGTCACGTATTGTCGTCCGTCGTGCCAGCACCCGGTCGAGACCGCGACGGTCCGGTTCCACGCCTGGGAGGACGTGGGCGCCGCCGTGAACCTCACGACGGCGGCGAACGTGACGGTCAACGGCAGCCCGGTGGCCGCCTTGGGCATCGCCTCCTCTTCCGCGTCGGTCGCGGTCGGCATCCGCGAGACGTCGTCCGTCGTCCTCAGCGGCGCCCTCTCGAGCTCCCGCAACCTCACTGTGGACCTCGACGCGAACTCCTCGACCATGTACAGCCCCGCGCTCGGGCTCGTCCCGCTGGAGATGTCGACCGGCGAGGCATGGACCTCGACGAGCGCCTTCGTCGGGACCGGCCTCGCCTCCTGGTCGCTGAAGGACACCCGGATCGGCGGGCTCCATCCCGGCACGGTCGACCAGGCGGGCAACCTCAGCCTGAACCAGACCGGGACCGTCAGTGTGGGCGGCGACGACCCGGGCACGGTCGTCCATTTCGGAGGGACGAGCTACGACGTGCTCAACCTGACCATCACCCGAGGTCCGTTCGCCCTGCGAGAGGGGTTCCTGTTGATCCCCACGGGCTCTGACCTGTTCGGGCCCACGGCGCCGTCATGGCTGACCGCGAACGCGGTCGGCACCGGTTCCGCGAACGTTTCGCCGGCCAACATCGATGTGACGAGCCGACTCAACGCCCCCGGTCACCTCGGCTTCGAGGGCTCGGGGATGTGGCTGCGGTCGGCCACGACGAACCCCGCCCAGGACGCGGTGGCAGGTCCTGGGACCGGCCCCGCTCCCGCGGTCTCCTCGCCGGCGACCGGCTCGAACGCCACCTACCTGCAGGGACAACCCGAATCGGTCGGCCAGGCGACCACCGACCAGAACTGCCTCGCGACCGGCCTCGGGTGCCCCGCGGGCGGCGCCGCGCGTCTGCCGCTCGGCACTTTGGTCGCTCTGGGCATCCTCGGCGCCGCGGCCGTGATCGCCGCGGGCGTCATCGCCGAACGCCGGCGGCTTCCGCCGACGTCGTACCCGAACGCGGCGCTCTATCCCCCGGGGACGGCCTCCCGGCACGCGACGGCCGAAGTCCGGCCCCCGGGAAAGCCTCCCGCCCCAGCTGAGGACGACCCGCTCAGCCACCTCTGGTAACGGCACGGTCGTCCGCCGGTTCCGAGCTTCGCCCTGGCGGGGACCCGGTCGCAGCCGGACGCGGGTCCAAGCACAACAGGGGAAGCAGGGGAGCCGTGTGGCACCGGCAGCCGCTCAGCTGGGGGAGGGGTTCACCAGGGTCTCGACCTTCACCCACGCTACGAGCAGCAGGACACCGACCACGACGAAGAAGATGATCCCGAGGACCGCCCAGACGACCATCTGCTCACGCAGAGCGGCGTACTGCCGAGCCGCCGCGACCTGCTCGAGCCGTGGGATCTCCCGCCACAGGACATAGTTCACCGCGGCCGAGGCGAGGCAGTACACCGCCGGCACGATGTCGCCGGCCCCTCGCCCGAGCACGAGGTCGAGCACGGCGAACGCGAGGAAGACCAGGAAGAGGAGGCCCGCGACGAGGGCGAAGAGGAACGCGAGGCTCCGCGAGAGCGAAAGCAGGGCGCGCACGGTTTCATCGGCTGGGGCACCGGGCGGCGCGGGAGACGGCGATAGGGGGGCAGCGGAAGGACCGGGGTCGAGGCTCGTCGCGGCCATCGGTCGGAGGTAGCCGGCGTCCCCCTTAACCTTCCGCAGGAGGGCGGAGGGCCGGGGTCATCCCGACCGGGTAGCGCAGGATCGCCGCGACGCCGGCGAAAGCCCGGGCGAGCATCTCGCCCTCCTCGCTCTCCGTAGAGACGATGCGGGCTGTTGCCCCGGAGTCGATCGCGCGGCGGAAGAGGCTCTCCACGTAGTCCTCCCGGGCGACCTCGGCAAGCGAGCTCGCTCCGCACGAGGGGCACGGTCGGCTCCCCGCAGCCTCGAGCTCCTCGTCCGAGAGGCTCTTCGAGAACGCCTTCTGGCAGTTCCCGCAGCGGAACGTGACGAGCTGCCGCCGGAGGCCGTCGGAGACGAGGAGCGTCTCGACGGCGCCGAGGTCGAGGGCGTGGGCGACGTCGCGCTCCCCGTAGGCCGCGAGCCCGGTCTCGGCCTTGCGGATCTCGGCCAGGAGGCGCTGGACGAGCCGCTTCTCCTCCGTCAGCTCGAGGCCGTGGAGGGTCCGCGTCGCCTTGTCGACGAGCTCCTTCAGGCCGTGCTCGTCCGTGTAGCCGGTGTCGAACAGCGGGAGGACGACCTTCTGCTGGAGCTCATAGTGCAGGAACCCCTCCTTGTAGAAGAACTCCTTCGTCGCCCCCGGTCCCCCGAGCAGGATCCCCTTGAGCTGGTCCTTCTTCGGCAGGAACAGCTCGGCGGACATCTCGGCGACCTTGACGAAGAACTCGTGGGCCGCGTGCTCGATCATCCGCTCGAACCGGTGGGCCGACTGGCCCCCCCGCCCGTGCTTGCTCGGGACCTGCGACTGACGGTTCCTCAGCGATTCGACCCTCTTGCCGCGCAGGAACCCGAGCGTCACCTCCGCCCGGTCCATGACGATCAGCCCCCACAGGTCCGGCTCGTGGACCATCGAGAGCAGCGGGTCGAGATAGAACGTCGAGTCGCACCGGTAGAGGTACGTGTTCAGCGGTTCGGGCGGCTCGACGATGAACGTCACCGTCTCCGAGCGGTCGGCGCCGACCGCCTTGCTGCCGACGAAGAACGCCACGCCGTGCTCGGGGGGCTCCTTGAACGCCCGGACCCGCCCCATGAGCGACTCGATCGCCCACATGACGTTCTTGCGGGTCGTACGGCTCTTGATGTTCGAGCTCTGGGCGTACTCGTTGCGCAGGTAGCCCATCACGTCGGAGATCTGCTTGCCCGGAGGCACGTAGAGGCTGATCAGCTCGGTGGCACGACCTCGGACCGCGCCGATCTCCTGCAGCTTACGCTGGAACGAATAGCGGGCGAGCTGGGGGTCCAGCGGCTCCTCGGTCATGCGGCCGGCCCCGAGGCGGAGGGCTCACCGGGGGACCGAGCGGTGCGGCGCCCGTTCCCCGGGCCGCGGAGTCAGAGGAGGCGGCGCACGTGCTCGTCGATGACCTCTTCGGGGTACGCCCCGACGATCCGGTCGACGAGCTTGCCCTGCTTGTAGAACAGGAGGGTCGGGATGCTCATGATCCCGAGGGCGCCGGCCTTCTCGCCGTTGTCGTCGGAGTTCATCTTGCCGAACGAGACCTTCTCCTTGTACTTCTCGCTCAGGCGGTCGACGATCGGGGAGACGACGCGGCACGGCCCGCACCACGGGGCCCAAACGTCGACGACGGCGGCCGAGGTCCCCGACGTGAACTTGTCGAACTCCGCGGTTCCGATTTCCCGTACGGCCATGGGACTCCTTGGTCGGTTCGAGAGGGACGGACTATTAAAAAACGCGATGGTGTAGGGGCTACCGCCCTCGGCCCGGTCGACGCCCCGGGAAGGCCGGGCGGACTCGTGGCCCCGACCCAACCCGGCCCGCGGGGGCGAAGGCTATGTGAGGTGCGGTCCATACCGTTGCCGTGAGTTCTCGCGGCCCCCCCGGTCGCGACTGGGCTGCCGGGTCCCGGCCCGGCGCCACCTCCCAGGGGGAGACGGTCCCCGTCCTGAACCCCACCTCCCTCCGGCCGGCGATCCTCTCCCCGGCGGCCCGCAAGGCGATCCGCCAGCGGATGCTGTTCCTCCGCTCGGCTTCCCTCGAAAGGATCCGGCGGCTGACCGGGGTCGGCGACGGCGACCTGCTGCAGTACCGCCGCGAGCTGCGAGCGAGCGGCCTGCCGGACACGCTGCTCCGCCGGGGGGCCGGGTTGGCGTTCACCCATGAGCTCCCTCAAGGGGCCCTCCTCTACCTGCTCGTGCGGGCGGCCAAGCCCGACCGGGTCGTCGAGACCGGCGTGCGGCCGGGCTACACGACCGCGTGGATCCTCGGCGCCCTCGATGCGGCCGGGCGCGGAGAGCTCGTCTCCCTCGGGCCCGGCACGACGGCCGGCCGGGCGGCCGCGGTGCAGCACGTCTCGGTCGGGCAGTTCGTCCCACCCTCGCTGCGCTCGCGCTGGACGCTCGCCCTCGGCAACTCCGAGGGGCGCCTCCGCGAGATCCTCGCGTCGACCGCGAAGGTCGACCTGTTCCTCTACGACAACGGGCCGGACGCCTCCCGCGCCCGGTTCGAGCTCCGGGCGGCGTGGGACGCGCTCTCGCCGCGCGGGGTGCTCGTCGCCCACCGCGTCGACGCGAGCCCCGCGTGGGCGGAGTTCTGCGGGCGGCAGGGGGTCCCGCCCCAGATCCTCGACCCCGGTCCCCCGCCGATGGGCGCCCTCGGCGTCCGCGCGTCCGCCGGCTGAGCCCGGGCTACCGCTCCAGTTCCTCGACCAGGTGGACCGTCGCCGGAAGGATCAACCGCTCCAGGGCGGTCTTCACGCCGCGCTCGCTGCCGGGCAGGGCGAAGACGGGCTTCCCTTGGACGACGTAGAGGCCGGCCCGGCTCAGCATGGCGAGGGGCCCGACCTCCTGGAAGCTGAGGGCCCGGTAGAGCTCGCCGAAGCCGTCGAGCCGGCGGCCCCCGATCGTCTCGAGCGCGTTCACGGTGAGGTCGCGCGAGCTCGCTCCCGTGCCCCCGATGGTGACGGCCGCTTCGACCGTCGTCTCCGGGAGCCACGTCTCCAACTTCTCCCGAACGTCCGCGACGGAGTTGCCGACGAGCGCGTGGTGGACGACGCGGTGGCCCGCCCCCTCGATCAGCTTTCGGGCGAGGTCGCCGGACGGGTCGTCGTCCTCGGTATGCGTGTCCGAGACCGTGAGCACCCCGAAGCCGAGCTGGCGCGTTCCCCCCAGGTGGTGCCGCCCCGCGACGGCCGGCGTGCTGGGACTGTCGCTCATCGTCGGACCGTGGCCCCCTTCTCCTTCGTCACCACCCGCACCGGCCCGAGGCGGGTGTGCGGGTAGAGGCCCCGCGGACTCTTCTCGAGGTACTTGACCATGTCCCAGACCGTCAGGAGCGCGACCGTCGCCCCGACGAGCGCCTCCATCTCGACCCCGGTCCGGTCGAGCGCCTCCGCCTCGGCCCGGACGCGCACCCCCCGCGACGTGACGGCGAGGTCGACGCGGCTCGCGGTGAGACGAACGATGTGGCAGTGCGGGATCAGCTCGCTCGTCCGCTTCATGGCGAGCAGGCCGGCGAGCTCCCCCGTGGCGACCGGGTCGCCCTTGGCAACCGAGCGGCTCCGGACGGCCCGCCGCGTCGCCGGGGCCAGCGTAAGCTCCCCCTCGGCCACGGCATGCCGCCGGACCTCCGGCTTGCTTCCGACATCGACCTGACGCGCCAGAAGCTCACCTCGACTTGGGGGAGCCTAGCGCGACATGCGCGAGCACCGCTTCCAGCTGGATCCGGTCGGAGGCCCCCTGCGCGAGACGGAAGTCCACCTCGCCCAGGTACTCCAGGAGGCGCACCTTCTCGCGCGCCGGCAGCACGTTCTCGGAGATCTCGGGGAGATAGGCGTGGATCGCCTTCAGGATCTCCTCGCCCGCCGCGCCCCGGTCGATGAAGAGGGCGTAGAGTCGGTCCCGCGCCTCCCGGAAGTTGCCGGCGAGCGCCGCCGCGAGCATCCCCTCGACCTCCCGCCGCAGGGGGGCCGTCGCGTACTCCTTCAGCGTCTCCGCGGTCACCGACTCCGTGTGCGTCCCGGCGAGCTGGAGGAGGTTCGTCGCGCGCCGCATGTCGCCCCCGCTTGCGGCGAGGATCGCATCGTAGGCGTCCTCGGAGACGCTACGACGCTCGGCCTTCGCGATCCGCTCGAGCTGCCGGCGGACCGCCTCGGGCCGGTAGGCGCGGAACCGGAAGACCGCGCAGCGCGACTGGATCGGCTCGATGATCCTCGACGAGTAGTTGCACGACAGGATGAACCGGCACGAGGAGGAGTAGCGCTCCATCATCCGCCGCAACGACGCCTGGGCCTCCGAGGTGAGGTTGTCGGCCTCGTCCAAGAAGAGGATCTTGAAACCGACGTTCCCGAGGGGGGCCGTCCGGGCGTACTGCTTGATCGTCGTCCGGACCGTGTCGATCCCGCGCTCGTCGGACGCGTTGAGCTCGAGGAAGTTCTGCCGCCACTCCTCCCCGAACAGGTCGTGGGCGAGGGCGAGCGCCGCGGTCGTCTTACCCGTCCCGGGCGGCCCGGCGAACAGGAGGTGGGGCATCGACCGCTTCTCGGCGTACGAACGGAGGAGCGGGAGGATCGCGTCCTGCCCCTCCATCTCGCGGAGCGACGCCGGGCGGTACTTCTCGACCCAGACCGCCTCCCCCGAACGCACGGCCATCGGTTCGGCGCTCGCTCGCCCGGCGCGCTAATTATTGTTTCCCAGACCTACGCCCGGGGCGTCGGGGGGGTCCCGGCGCGGTCCCCGACAGCCGGGAGACGCTCGTCCCCCCGATGGAGTCGGAGGGCTTCGACGAAGATGCGCCCGTACTGGCCGAGGGCCTGACGGTGGCCCCCATGATCGTCGCGCTCGACGACCTGCAGCAGCAGGCGCAGCTCCTCGACCGAGGTACGGAACCGCTCGTGCTCGCGGTCCAGCCGCCCTCCGATCGCGGGTCGCTGGGACCGCGAGCTCCCCGTCCGAGACTGGTGCGGGCGGGAGGCCCGCAGGTGATGCTCGACCGCGGCCGCGAACCGCCGAACCTCCACGCGGACCTCGTCGAGGGTGAACGGCTCGAGACGGACGAGCGCGGTGGCGAAGCGGTCGAACGCGTCGAGCTCCGCATCTAGGGCACCTTCGGGCCGGTCCTGGCCGCCCGTCGCCCCAGCTGGCATCGCTCTCCTCGAACCCGACGGTGGAAAGACGTTGGCGGCCTGTGGGTCCTGAGCCGGACCCGACGCGCTCCGGGCCGACCGGCGCTCAGACCGTGGCCCTCTCGGAGGAGGGGGCCGGAGGCATGGCGGCCCGCTTGTCGATCGCCCGCCCCAAGCGGAAGAGCATGTAGGCGAAGACCGCGGCCACGGCGAGAAGGCCCGGGATGGCGAGCTCGAGGATCGCATCCCAGAGGAACAGCGGGACGAGCATGCCGGTGGCGAAGGCGAACTCTGCCCGGTCGAGGTCGTCGTGGCCGACGTTGCGCAGGACGACCGCGAGCGAGCCGCCGTTCGCGACGACGACGAACCCCGCGGCCACCCACGCCGGGACCCGCGCCGAGCCGCTGACCGCGAGGACGGTCAGCCAGGCGAGCCACTCGAGGCACCCCGCGAAGCGCAGGCCCCAGCGGCCGATCGTCGCCGGCCCGATCCTGACCCTCAGGAGGTCCCGTGGCGCCCTCCACCCGGCGAGGAGGAGGACCGCCTCGACCGCGAGGAAGAGGGCGAGGATCGGCGGGGTCGGACCGTGCCCGACGAGGACGGCGAAGACCGCAACGACCGCGACGTAGACCATCGCGACGAGGAGGAGGCCGCCGCGGTCGACCCAGCGGTCCTTGGACACGGAAGGGAACCACAGGTAGGTGAGCAGGATCGGGAGCGCGATGGAGTACGTCGCGTGGAAGACCGTGAGGCCGAGCGCCCAGAGCCAGTTGACCCCGTACGCCGACCCGTAGACCGTGAGGGCGCCCACGGGGGGCCCGGACCGCTCGAAGAACGTGTGGACCGCAAGCCCTTCCTCGGCGATGCCGTACGCTGCCCCCCAGAGGAGCACGGACGCCCATCCCTTGCGAAGGACGAGCGTGAGCTCTCGCACCAGCAGCGCGCCGGTCCCGTAGAGGCCGATGTCGAAGGCGAAGCTGACGGCGAACCCCGCGGGATCGACGAGCAGTCGCGAGACCGGCGTCGACCCCGTCAGGAGCTCGGGGATCGACGGGGCGAGGAGCAGGAGCGCGAGGACGGGGAGCCTCGGGCGAATCAGGATCCGCACGGTACGGAGGACGGCGGCCGCTCGACGCCGCGGCCACAGGGACGACCGCCGACGGGGCGGATATATCCGACGGTCGTTCCGAAGGGGGGCGCCGATGCGCGAGATCCTGGTCCAGGTCCCGTTCCGCGGCACGATCCGCGAGCGGTCCGTCGAGCCGTACGTTCGCCTGCTGAGAGGCCTTCGGGGACGCCGCCGGGTGAAAGGCGTGCTGTTCGACCTCTCGAGCGGGGGCGGGGAGGTCGTGGCGTCCACGGACCTCCTGCTCGCCGTCCGGCGCCTGAACGCGGTGAAGCCGGTCTTCGCGTCGATCGGTGCCCTCGGCGCCTCCGGCGGATACCTCGCGACCCTCGGGGCACGGAAGGTCTACGCCTATCCGGAGTCCCTCGTCGGCTCGATCGGCGTCGTCTACCCGCACATCGCCGCGCGCGACCTGCTGCGGCGCCTCGGCGTCTCGGTCGAGCTCCTCCACGTGGGCGAGCACAAGGACGCCTTCCAAGGATACCGGCCGCTCACCGACGTCGAGCGGGCGAAGGTCCTCTCCGTGGCCCAGGCCGATTACGACGGCTTCGTCGCCGCGGTCGCGGAGGCGCGCCGGCGGCCTCTCGAGGAGAT
>DASPQN010000091.1:0-12997 GCA_035624925.1 Thermoplasmata archaeon | reverse complement strand
GCTGACGGGCGTCGCGTTCGCGGTCGCCGCGTCAAAGAACCCGTCGCTCGCGTTGGTCGCCCCGGCGGCCTTGGCCGCGACCGAGCTGTCGACCGGGACGATGTTGAACGAGCCGGGCCCGTTGTAGCAGCCGTCGTTCATCGGGGTGGTCGCGACCACCGCCGAGGTCCCGTTCACGACCGCGACGACGACCAGCGCGTTGCCGGTCGCCTGGAAGGCGTAGAGCCACTCCGGCGCGAGCCCCGTGTTCGGGGATCCCCCGTACGCCGGGACCGAACCGACGGAGGTCGAGATGAGCGTCGGGGCGCACGAGACCGTCCCGAGGTGGGAGACGTTCACGGCCGCTCCCAGCGAGCCCGGCGCGGCGAGACCTTCGGCGAAGACGAGCCCCGGCTGCCCGTTGACGGGCCAGCTCCAGTACGATGCGCGGGCGGTCCCGAGCGCGCTCCCCAGGGTCGCGTAGAACGAGGTCGGGGCGTTCGGGCCCGGCCCGCTCGAGCCCGCCGCCGGACCGAACGCGTGCAGCGCCCCGAGGGTGACGATGGACAGGACCACGACCGCCGCCACGGCGATGGCCAGGATCGACCAGGCGCGGGACCAGCGGCGTTCGTGCTTCGGCTCCAGCCCGTCCCGGGTGGCCGCGAGGACCCCGGCCAGGCCGGCGTCATCGAAGACGGGCCGCTCGTCCGCCGGGGACCGGCTCGGCCCATCGTCCCGGCGGTCCGGACCGTTCACAACTGCCCCGGAGTACCGAGGAAGCCGCCCGCCTCTACTTGAATCCTCGGCTCCCCGACCGACCGCGCTAGGCCGAGGCATCGACCGTCGCCCGGGTCTCCAGGTTCTCTACCGCCGCGAGCTGGCGGCGGCGTCGCTCCCGACGCAGGTCGGTGAGCGCGGTCTCGAGCTCGCGCAGGTCGGTCGTCGCCCGACGGAGGCGGACCCGGACCAGCGTCTGGACGGCGGCGATCTCGTGGTCGAGGTCCTCGTCCGAGCCCCGGAAGGCGCTCACGTGGCGGTCTCGGAGTCGATCTGGGCCTTTTGCAGCCGGGACGAGAAGTCGACGAACACCGACTTGATCTCGGTGAACTCCTCGATCGCGGCGCTGCCGGCCTCGCGGCCGCCGTTACCGGTGTTCTTCACCCCGCCGAACGGCAGCTGCACCTCCGCGCCGATCGTCGGAGCGTTGACGTAGGTGATCCCGGCCTCGAGGTCCTGGATCGCGCGGAACGCCCGGTTGACGTCCCGGGTGTAGATCGAGCTCGACAGCCCGTACTCGACGTCGTTGGCGACCCGGACCGCCTCGTCGTAGGACCCTACGCGGATCACCGAGAGCACCGGGCCGAAGATCTCCTCCTTCGAGATCCTCGTCCCGTGCGCGGTCTCGAACACCGTAGGGCGGACGAAGTGGCCGCGGTCGTAGGCTCCCCCGCGGAGCTTCTCCCCGCCGTAGCGGAGCTTCGCTTCCTGCTTGCCGAGACCGATGTACTCGAGCACCTTGCGCTCCTGGTCCGCCGAGGCGACCGGCCCCATGCCGGTCTTCGGGTCGAGCGGGTCCCCCACGGGGAACCGGTCGAGCCGCGCCGTGAGCATCTCGAGGAACGGTTCGTAGACCCGCTCATGGAGGATCAATCGGCTGGTCGCCGTGCAGCGCTGGCCGGAGGTCCCGAACGCGCCGAACAGGACCCCGTCGAGCGCGAGCGGAAGGTCGGCATCGTCCATCAGGATCACCGGGTTCTTGCCCCCGAGCTCCAGATGGACCATCTTGAGGCCCTGAGCCCCACGGACGTAGACGTCGCGACCGGTGTCGACCCCGCCGGTGAACGAGACCGCCCGCACCCGGGGATCCTCGACCAGGGCGTTGCCGACGACCGCTCCCGAGCCGGTGACGAAGTTCAGGACCCCGGCCGGGACCCCGCCCTGCTCGTAGAGCCGGACGACCTCCGCGGCGCACGTCGCCGTTCCGCTCGCCGGCTTGAAGACGACCGTGTTGCCCGTCACGAGCGCCGCGGCGATCTTCCAGTTCGGGATGGCGGTCGGGAAGTTCCACGGGGTGATGCACGCCACGACCCCCTTCGGTTGACGCACCGTCAGGCAGAACTTCGACCTCAGCTCGGACGGGACGGTCTCGCCGAAGAGACGGCGGCCTTCGCCCGCCATATACTCGATGAAGTCGATCGACTCCTGGACGTCCCCCAGCCCCTCGCTGATCACCTTGCCCATCTCGCGCGTGACGAGCCGGCCCAGCTCGGGCTTCGCCGCCCGCATCCGTCGGGCGACCTCCAGGAGGATCTCCCCCCGCTTGGGGGCGGGCGTCTCGCGCCAACCGCGGTAGGCCCGAGCGGCGGCGTCGGTCGCGCGGCGGACGTCCTCCGCCGTCGCGGCGACGAACGAACCGACCCGCTCCCCCGTCGCGGGGTTGGTCGTCTCGAAACGGCCCCGGCCCGGCGGGCTCGCCCACTTCCCATCGATGAACAGTCCGTAGTCGCCCTCCATGGTCCTCGAGTCCTCCCAGAAGCGGCGCACCGCCTCTTCCGTCGACGGTACATAGGCGTTGTTGGCCCTCACGGAACGGCTACCGGCTAGGGCGAAGGATTTTCGGCCCGGCCGCTTCCCGTAGGCCCGTGATCGACATCGAGCTCGTGCGGCGCGAGCCGGAGAACGTCGAGGAGAACCTCGGCCGGCGGCGCAACCCGGCCTACCTCCAGCTCCTCGTCGAGGTCCGGGCGAAGGACACCGCCTGGCGCGAGAGCGTGCGGGAGGCCGACCGCCTGCGGGCGCTCCGCAACACCCTCGGGCAGAAGGTCGCCGCCGCCCGGAAGGCCGGGGAGCGGACGGACGAGCTCCTGGAGGAGTCGAAGGCGGTCCCGGAAGCGCTCCGTGAGGTCGAGGCGAAAGAGGCGCTCCTCCGCCAGCAGCGCGACGACCTCTTGCGCCGGGTCCCGAACCTGCTCGACCCGTCCGTGCCGTACGGAGAGAACGACCGGGAGAACGTCGTCGTCGCGAGCTGGGGGAGCCCGGCCGGCCCCGGGGCGGCGACGCGCCCCCACGGCGAGACCCTGGAGGACCTCGGGTTCGCCGACTTCGACCGGGCGCGTCGGGCGAGCGGAGCCGGCTTCTACTACCTGAAAGGGCCGCTCGTCCTGCTCGACCTTGCGCTGCAGCGGTTCGCCGTGGACTTCCTGGTCGAGCGCGGCTACACCCCGGTCCTGCCCCCGCTGATGCTCCGCCGGGAGCCGTACGAGGCCGTCACCGACCTCGCCGACTTCCAGAACGTCATGTACAAGGTCGAAGGGGACGACCTCTACCTGATCGCGACCAGCGAGCACCCCCTGGCGGCCCTGTACCAGGGGGAGATCCTGGACGAGGGGTCGGTCCCGATCCGCCTGGTCGGGATCAGCCCGTGCTTCCGTCGCGAGATCGGCGGCCACGGGGTCGACCAGAAGGGGCTGTTCCGGGTCCACCAGTTCACGAAGGTCGAGCAGTTCGTCTTCTGCCGTCCGGAGGATTCGGGCGCGCTCCACGAGGAGCTCCGGGGCAACGCCGAGGAGATCTTCCGGCGCCTCGAGATCCCCTACCGCGTCGTCAACGTCTGCACCGGGGACGTGGGGACGGTCGCGGCGAAGAAGTACGACGTGGAGGCGTGGTTTCCCCGCCAGCAGGCGTACCGCGAGGTCGTGAGCTGCTCCAACTGCACCGACTACCAGGCGCGGAGCCTGGGGATCCGCCTGGGCCGGGCGGGCCGACCCGGCAAGGTCGTCCCCCACACCCTCAACTCCACGGCCGTCGCGACGTCCCGGGCCCTCGCGGTGCTCGTCGAGCAGTACCAGCTCGGGCCCAGCCGCATCGAGGTGCCGAAGGTCCTGCGGCCCTACCTCGGCGGGCGCGAGCACCTGGACGGGGTCGCCGCGCCGCCGCCCCCAGCCGAGTGAGCCGTCCTCCCGCCGCCGCAGCGGGTCGGGAGAAGCCCCTATCGCTCACCGCGTGGTCGGTCGCGGCGGGTCGCTCATGGCTCGACAACATCTCCTCGACGAGTTCCGCTCGGAGGAGGAGAGCGGCCAGGGCGGGGTCTTCCTCGGTCGTCCGCGTCCTCCGGCGGTCCCCGGAACCTGGCGGGTCGAGGACGGCAAGGTCGAGCACCCCCTGCTGAAGGGCGGCGAGATCCGGGCGCTGCCGTTCCAGCTCGACCTCGCCCGGGTCGGGTTGGAGGAGGACCTGCTCGTCGTCCTGCCGACCGGCCTGGGGAAGACCGTCATCGCCGCGTTGCTCGCCGCGGAGGTCCTCCGCCGGTCGGAGGGGAAGGTCGTCGTCCTCGCCCCGACCCGCCCGCTCGTCCAGCAGCATGCCGACGCGTTCGGCCGGTGGCTCGTCCCCCTGAGGACGGCCCGGTTCACGGGCACGGTCCGGCGGCCGGTGCGCGAGGGGGGATGGGACGGCGCGGACATCGTCTTCGCGACCCCGGAGATCGTGGCGAACGACCTCCGCGACGGACGCTACCGTCTGAACGACGTGGAGCTCCTGGTCTTCGACGAGGCCCATCATGCGGTCGGCAAGTACGCCTACGTGCCGATCGCCGAACACTTCCGCGCCGAGCGCCCGGCCGGCGGGAGGGTGCTGGGCCTCACCGCCTCCCCGGGGGGGAAGGACGAACGGATCGAGGAGGTCGTGGGGGCCTTGGGCGTCCAACGGATCGAGGCGCGGACCCGGGACGACGACGGGGTCCGAGAGCACGTCCAGCCGGTCGACGTCGAGCAGAGGTGGGTCGACCTGCCGCCGACCACGACCCACCTGGTCGAGCTGCTCCGCTCGGCGGCCCACGAGACCGCGCGGAAGCTGCAACGGATGGGCTTCCTGAGGAAGAAACCGATCGCCTCGCTCTCGGTGAAGGACCTGATCGCCCTGCGCGCGGAGATCTTCGCGCGTCCGGGTCCGATGGTCCGCCGGTTCGGGCCGCTGTTCCACCAGCTCGTCCTGCTCCATCTTCACCACGCCCAAGAGCGGCTCGAGACCCAGGGGGTCAGCCCGTTCCTGCAGTACGTCGAGCGCGTGGGGGCGAAGGAGAAGCCGAGCCGCGGCGACCTCGCGTTCCTGAAGCTCCCCGAGGTCGTCCGAGCCCGGGAGGAGGCCGCCGAGTTCCTGCGGACCTCGAAGGAGACGTCCCATCCGAAGCTCGACGCCCTGGTCAAGCTCGTCCAGGAGACGCTCGAGCTGCCGCGTGACCATCCCCCGCGGATTCTCGTCTTCGCGCAGTACCGCGACACGATCCAGTCGATCCAGGAGCTGCTCGAGCTCCAGGCGTGGAAGGTCGGCCGCTTCGTCGGCCAGGCGACCCGCGACCGCGACGACCCGGGGATGAACCAGAAGGAGCAGGCCCGCGTCCTCGGCGACTTCCGCGCCGGCCGGTTCCCGATCCTCGTCGCGAGCAGCGTGGCGGAAGAGGGCCTGGACGTCCCCGACGTCGACCTGGTCGTCTTCTTCGAATCGGTCCCGAGCGAGATCCGGGCGATCCAGCGACGGGGCCGGACCGGCCGTACGTCGCTCGGGAAGGTCGTGGTCCTCCTCACGCGGGAGACGCGCGACGTCGCCTACCAGGTCGCCGAGGTCCGCCGCGAGAAGGCGATGCGCAGGATCGTCCGCCGCCTCTCGGCGGAGGCCCGACGGCGGGGCGCGCGGCCAGCCTGACCCCCGTTTAAGCTTTGAGACGGACGGACCGGCACCCCCCGGCCCGAGCAGGTTAAAGAGCCCGCCCGGCCCGACGGCCCCCAAGCCGGCGATGAACGCTGTCGTGTGGGTCGCCCACGACCTCGGTCTGGTCACCCTGACCGTGCTCGTCTCGGGGCTGACCGCCTACCTCGTGTACACGATGGTCCATCCCGAGCGGATCTGAACGGAGTCCATGGACTTCGAGATCCGCTCGCTCTGGGACGTCGTCGCGCTGGTCGGCATCGTCCTCGCGGTCGCTCCGTGGTTCGGCCGGTACCTCGGGCGGGTCTACATGGACCGCCCCCTCGCGGGGGACACGATCCTCACCCCCATCGAGTCGGCGATCTACCGCCTGCTCGGGACCACGCCGAAGCACTCGATGCGGGCCCGCGAGTACATGATCGCCCTCCTCGGGGTGAACGGGGGGCTGCTCGCGTTCCTGTTCTTCTTCTTCCTGTGGCAGGCCAACCTCCCCGGGAACCCGACCGGCGTCCCCAGCATGCACTGGGACCTCGCGTTCCATTCGGCCTCCAGCTTCACGACGAACACGAACTTCACGCACTTCACCAACGAATCCCAGGTGAGCTTCGCCTCGCTGACCGTCGCCTGGCCCGTCGCGCTCTTCGTCTCCCCGGCGACCGGCCTCGCGGTCGCGGCCGCGATGGTGCGCGGGTTCGTCCGCCGCGACGGGACGCTCGGCAACTTCTACGTCGACATGGTCCGCTCGATGACCCGGATCCTGCTGCCGCTGACGGTGGTCTTCGCGCTCATCATGGTCCTGTTGGGGGTCCCGCAGACGTTCACCGCCTACGTGAACGCCCACCCGCTCACCGGGGGGCTCCAGACGATCTACCTCGGCCCGGTCGCGTCGTACCAGTCGGCGTCCCTGCTCGGCTCGAACGGTGGTGGCTACTATTCGGCCAACATGGCGAGCCCGCTCGCGAACCCCTCGGCCGCCTCGAACCTGTTCGGGACGTTCGTGATGATGCTGATCCCGTTCTCGACGCCGTTCGCGTTCGGGACGATCGTCCGCCGGAAGGGGGAGGCCTGGCCCTACGCGATCACCATCCTGATCGTGTTCGGGATCGCCCTCGGGCTCTTCATCGCCTACCAGGCGGCGGCGAACCCGTTCGTCTCGGGCGTCACGGGCCTCGGACCCCAGACGAACGGCTACGCGGTCGGCCAGGAGGTCCGCTGGAGCGTCTCCGAGGGCTCGTTGTTCCAGGTGGCGAGCGTCTACGGGAACGTCGGCGCGAACAACATGGCGATCGGCTCGATCTCCCCGGTCGCGCAGCTCGTCCTCCTGTTCGGGATGTTCACCCAGGCGACCCCGGGGGGCGACGGGACCGGCTTCGGGATGCTCCTGCTGTTCGCGGTCCTCGCCATCTTCGTCGGCGGCCTGATGGTCGGTCGGACGCCGGAGTACCTGGGCAAGAAGATCGGCACCACCCAGGTCCGATGGGCGGCCCTGGCGCTCCTGATCCATCCGGCCGCGATCCTGCTACCGACCGCGGCGGCCTTCCTAGGCGGGTACGCTTCGCTCGCGGGGCTCAGCCCGGGCGCCGGCGCGCACGTCTTCACGTCGGTCCTCTACGAGTTCACGAGCGAGTCGGCGAACAACGGTAGTGCCCTCGCCGCGGGCCAGGTCAACGACACGACGTTCTTCTTCAACGTCGTCGGGGCGGTGGTGATGATCGTCGGCCGGTACATCCCGATCTGGGTGATGCTGAAGGTCGGCGAGGAGTTCGCCCGCCAGGACGCTCACCCCCCCGGGCCCGGGACGCTGCGGACGACCAGCGTGACCTACACGCTCTACCTCACGCTCTTCCTCGTCATCGTCACGGCCCTGATCTTCCTTCCCGTGATGGCGCTCGGCCCGCTCGGCCAGATCGTCGGAGGTGCCTAGTGGCGGCGGACAGCGCGTTCGCGGTCGAGCCGGGGGCCCAGGTCTCCGTCCGGCGCCGTCCCCACACCTCCGTCCGACGGGTTTTCGCCGACTCGTTCCGCTACTTCGGCCTGCGCCACCAGCTCCGGCGGCCGCTCATGTTCTGCGTCTTCGTGCTGTTCTGGTTCGTCGCGCTGGTCACCCTCTACCCGCGCGCCTTCCCCGACATCGCGGCGACGTACCACAGCGGCTACTACCTCGCCATCGCCCTCATCCTGTTCCTCACCTGCTGGTTCGCCAACCTTTCCGACGCGATCGCCGAGGCCCAGGGACGAGCGCAGGCCGAGAGCCTCCGCACCATCCGCAGCGGGATCCGGGCCCGTCAGGTCCTGCCCGACGCCCAGTTCCGCTGGGTCCCGTCGGACGTCCTCCACGTCGGCGACACGGTCGAGGTCCGCCCCGGGGAGCCGATCCCGCTGGATGGGGACGTCACCCACGGCGCCGCGCTCATCGATGAGTCGATGATGACCGGCGAGTCCGAGGCCGTCACCCGGGAGAGCGGGGGCGACAAGACCAGCGTCCTGGGGGGGACCCGGGTGCTCCAGGGCACGGTCCAGATCCGGGTGAGCGCGGCCCGCGGAGAATCGTTCCTCGACCGCCTGATCCGACTGGTCGAGGGCCTGGGCCGCGAGCCGACCCCGAGCGAGATCGCGCTCAGCGTCCTGCTCGCCGCCTTCACGATCACGCTGTTCATCGTGTGCGTCTCGTTCGTCTACCTCGCGAACTTCTCCGGGATCGTCACGGTCGACCTCGCGACGATCATCGCGCTGTTCGTCTGCCTGATGCCGACCACGATCGGGGCGCTCCTCCCCGCGATCGGGATCTCCGGCGTGAACCGCACGGCCCGGGCGAACGTCATCGCGAAGTCGGGCAAGGCGGTCGAGGCGTCCGGCGACCTCGACGTCCTCATCCTCGACAAGACCGGGACGATCACGGTCGGGAGCCGGCTCGCCGTCCAGTTCATCGCCGCCCCCGACGTGCCGCCCCCCGAACTGCTCGAGGCGGCGCTGCTTTCCTCGACGCTGGACGATACCCCGGAGGGCCGGTCGATCGTCCGTCTGGCCGCCCGGCGGAGCGCCACGGCCCGACGGCTCGAGCCGGGCACGTTCAAGGTGATGCCGTTCACGACCGAGCGCCAGATGAGCGGCCTCCTGCTCCAGGACGGTACCGAGATCTACAAGGGGGCGCTCCGGTCGATGGAAGCATACGGCGCGGTCCTTCCCCCGCCGACGCGCCAGGCCGCGAACGACGCCGCACGGCAGGGGATGACCCCGCTCGCGATCGCCGTGAACAAGAAGGTCGTCGGGCTGGTCATCCTGAAGGACGTCGTCAAGCCCGGCATCCGCGACCGGATCCGCGAGCTGAGGACGATGGGGATCCGCACGATCATGTGCACCGGCGACAACCGCCTGACCGCGGCGGCGATCGCTCAGGAGAGCGGGGTGGACGAGTTCGTCGCCGAGGCGAAGCCCGAGACCAAGCTCGAGCTGATCCAGCGCGAGAAGGCGGCCGGGCGGCTCGTCGCGATGACCGGGGACGGGACGAACGACGCCCCCGCGCTCGCTCGCGCCGACGTCGGCCTCGCGATGAACAGCGGCACGAGCGCCGCGAAGGAGGCCGGCAACATGGTCGACCTCGACAACGACCCGACGAAGTTGATCGAGGTCGTCTCCATCGGTAAGCAGCTCCTGATCACCCGTGGGGCCCTGACCACGTTCTCCATCACCAACGACGTCGCGAAGTACTTCGTCATCATCCCGGCGATCTTCGCGTCGGCGAGCGTGGTAGCGCTCCCGGGGGTCTCCGCGCTCAACGTCCTTGGCTTCTCGGACCCGTACCTCGCGGTGCTCGCGGCGCTCGTGTTCAACGCCCTGATCATCCCCCTCCTGATCCCGCTCGCCCTCGCGGGCGTGCCGTTCCGCCCGCGGAGCGCGATCGAGCTCCTCCGTCGGAACATGGTGACGTACGGTCTCGGGGGCCTGGTGTCGGCGTTCGTCGGGATCTGGCTCTGCTACATCTTCCTAGGATGGCTGGTCGGCCAGCCGTTCGTCCTTAGCGGGTCCGCGTTCGTGGCCCACTGGCTCCCGCTCGGAGGACGATGAGCGGCTCCCCCGTGACGCCGGGCCCCCCGCCCGCCGAGGCCCCCCCACCCCCGCACCGCTGGACGACCCACCTCCGCGCGGGGGGGATCTTCCTCGTGGTCACCATCCTGGTCACCGGGGTCGTCTATCCGTTGGTCGTCACCGGGATCGCCGGCGTGATCGATCCGTCGGCCGCGGGCGGCTCCCTCCTGTACTGCCCCAACGGGACCGTGGTCGGGTCCGCCGACATCGCCCAGAACCTCTCCTCCGGCAAGCTCGGTCCGGGCCTGTTTTGGGCCCGTCCGTCGCTCACCGACTACAACACGACGCTCGGGGCCTCCACGCCGCCGGGGCCGAGCGATCCGGCCCTGCTTGCGCTGCTCAACGAGACGATCGCCTACCTCAGGAACGGGACCGGGAACACCTCCCCCACCGCGACCTTGCCCAACTGGTGGGTCGCCGCCAGCGGCTCGTCGGTCGACCCGGACCTTACCCCCGCGGCCGTCCTCGTCCAGGTCCTGCGGGTCAGCAACGCCACCAACCTGTCGATCGCGACGGTGAACGCCCTCGTCAACTCCCATATCACGCAGCCGCCGCTACCGTTCCTGGGCGTCCCGTTCGTCAACGTTCTTGAGCTCGACATCGCTCTCCTCTCCCTAGAGGGGAGGTGCTGATGTACCGCCAGATCCTTGTCCCGGTCCAGGTCCCTGCCGAGGTCGAGCCGCTCGTCCGGTTCGCCGCCCAGTTCCTCGAGCCGGACGGGGAGATCCGGGTCCTGCACGTGATCCCGACGACCACGCTGCCCGAGGTCGCCCGGGAGTGGAGGGCGTCCGTCAACCTGGTCGTGCCGGCCCACGAGATCGGCGCGGTCCTCGACGTCAAGGTCGACCCGGAGGTCCGGGCGGCGACGGACGTCCCCGGCGAGATCCTCGAGAGCGCCGAGACCCACGGGGTAGACGCGATCGTCTTCACGCTGCGAGGCGCGCGTCGCGGGCGCAACCCGTTCGTCGGCCATACCGCGACCGCCCTTCTCCAGCACGCCAGGGCGGACGTCCTCGTCGTCAACCGTCTCGCGCTCGCGACCAGCACGATCCCGCGGGTCCTCGTGCCGACGTTCGGCGCGCGCCCCGCCTCGCGGTCGGCCGCGCTCGCCGAGGAGCTCTCGGTCAAGGCGGGCGGCGTTCCGGTGATCACCCTCGCCCTCGGGGGGGACGACGACGTCGGCTCGGGCGCTCCGACGCGGACGAGCCGGGGCGTGCCGACCGCGCGCCACGTGCTGGCGTTCCCGGGGTCGATCCTCGGCCGTCGCGGACGCTTGCCCGAGCTCATCCTGGCCGCCGCCGCTCGTGAGCGCTACGGGCTGCTGCTCGTCGGGGAGGAGCCGATCGGCGGCGGCTCGCTGCTCACGCGCCGGTTCCTGGACGAGATGTTCCGGCGCGCCCCGTGCCCCGTCCTCGCCGTCCGGTCCTAGGACGGGCTCCCGACCGATGTCGGTCCTCTGGTTCGTCGGACTGGGGCTCGACGACGAGCGCGGCCTCTCCCGTCGGGCCGTCGAGGTCCTGCGCGCGTGCGAGGTGTTCGCCGAGGAGTACACCGCCGTCGCCGCCCCGGGGTCGGTCGAACGCCTCGGCCGCGAGCTGGGCCGGCCGGTCACGCGGCTCGGCCGCGCCGAGGTCGAGGGGGAGACCGCGGTCCTCGCCGCTCTGGAGCGCTCCGGCCAGGTCGCGCTGCTGGTCGTCGGGGACCCGTTCGCCGCCACCACGCACGTCGCGCTCCGGCTCGCGGCCGAGAACGCTGGACACTCCTGGAGCTACCTGCCGAACGCGAGCATCCTGGTCGCGGCGGCAGGCTTCCTCGGGCTGTCCCAGTACCGGTTCGGCCGGACCGTCTCCCTCCCGTTCCCCGCGCCGGGGTTCGAGCCGCGGTCCCCCCTCGAGCAGATCGGCGCCAACCGCGAGCACGACCTGCACACGCTGGTCCTGCTCGACCTCGCGCCCGATGCCGGCCGGTTCCTCCGGGCGGAGGAGGCGCTCGCGATCCTGCGGGAGCGCGACCGTCCGCCCACGGTCGTGCGCGAGGACGACCTCCTGGCCGTCGCGGCACGGGTCGGCCGGGACGATGCGGCCGGTTTCTTCGGGACGTTCCGTGCCCTGCAGGGGATCGCCTTCGGTCCGCCGCTGCACGCGCTGGTCGTGCCGGCACGGCGTCTCCACTTCCAGGAAGCCGCCGCGCTCGAGCGGTTCCGGGTCGGCCCGCCGGGCTAGCCGGCGGCCCCCGGGGGGCCGGGGGGCTTGGGTAGGGCGATGGCCTCGGCGAACTGCTGGATCCGGAACGGCTTCAGCAGCATGACGTCCGGGGCGCACTCCCGGGTGAGCGCGGGAGAGGGGCGCGACGCCGGGACGACCAGGATGACCCTCAGGCCGGGGACGAGCGCCCGGGCGCCGGCGACGAGGTCGCTCGGAGAGCCGTCGCTCAGGTGGCTGTCGGCCACGACGAGCCTGGGCCGGTGCTCGCGGAGGAGGCGAAGCGCCTCGGTCAGCCCGTCCGCCTCGGCGTCGACCCGGACCCGATGCAGCTGGAGGAGCCCGCGGAGCAGGATCCGCATCTCCTCGTCGGCCGCGACGACCAGCGCAGCGGCAGGGGACTCGTCCACCGCTCTCATCGCGAGCCCTCGGTTCCCGGCCGGCGCGGGTTGGCCGAGCCCGGCCGGACCGTCTAGATGTTAGGTACGCTCTCTTATGTTAATTGATGGCCCGGTTCCCCGCCGGGCGGCCGGGGGGCTGGGGCGACCGTCCCCCAGTCGACCACGCCCGCGGCGCGAAGGAGGGCGTCCAAGGCCGCGTGGTAGCCTTCCGGCGGAGCCCGGAGCAGGGCGCTCAGCCGCTCCTGGAGGGCGGCCCCGAACTCCTTCTCGGTCGGCGTGAACTGCCAGGCGTGGGCCGACGAGCGGCCGAGCGCGAGGAGGAACCCGAAGCCGAGGCCCCGCTCCTTCCCCTCCCGGGGGAGCGTCCTCACCACCGTCCGCTCGGCGCCGCCCTCCCCCTGGACCCGGTAGGCCCTCGCCACACGGTCCGCCCACGCGGCCTCGGGCGCGAGCCGGTCGTAGCGAGGCAAGGTGTCGAGCAGCTCACGCTCCTCGCTGCGACGCTGGAGCCGCTTGAGGATCTCGGCGACGCGCCCCGGGGCGCCCCGGGCCTCGTCGACCAGCCGTCGGGCCTCCTCCGGGTCGGGGACGGCCGCGCCGACGATCTCCTCGGCGTGCGCGTTCCAG
>DASPQN010000090.1:0-4363 GCA_035624925.1 Thermoplasmata archaeon | reverse complement strand
GGCGGGGACCCGAAGGCGAAGGCGTTGCTCGAGATCGCGCTCGGGGAGCTCGAGGACCGCCGGCGGGCCGACCCGTTCCTTCGGCACTTCGAGACGTTCCGGGACCTGTGGCAGCGGACGAGCATCGCGGCGGCGAGCCCGCCGGCCTCGGCTCCGAACGCCTCGGTGAAAGTTCCCAGGGTTCCCGCGGGTCGAAGCCGTCGCTAGTCCGGCGGATCCGAGAACCTGGACGCCCGTCTTGGAGCCGGTGGGCCGACCGTGCAGGACTTAACTCGTCCCCTGTCACGCACCTGATGGCCCGGGCCCCCAGCCCCCGCGCTCGTCGTTCGCGTGCCCGCCACCGGAACCGGACCGGAGCTCCGCGGCCAGAGGAGTTCTTCAGCGCGGACCTTCCACCAACGGAGTTCCGGAAGCTGGGCCACCGCGCCATCGACCTGCTCGCCCGGTACTACACCTCGCTCGGCCAGCGGCCGGTCGTCCTGCGCGAGAACGCTCAGGTGGTACGGCGGCTCTTCGACGAGCCCCTCCCCCGCCGGGGGCGCTCGCCCGAGAGCATTCTGGCACGGTGGGAGACGACCGTCCTGCCGCACTCGGGCCACCTCGGCTCGCCCCGCTTCTTCGGCTACGTCACCGGTTCGGGCCTGCAGATCGGCGCGCTGGCCGACGCCCTCGCCTCCGGGCAGGCCCCGAACGTCGCCGACTGGCGGGTCTCGCCCGCCGAGTCCGAGGTCGAACGCCGGGTGATGCGCTGGATCGCGGAGATGATCGGCTACCCGTCGTCGAGCGGCGGAACGCTCACGAGCGGCGGCATGGCGGCGAACCATGCTGCCCTCCTGGTCGCCCTGCGGAGCCGGAGCCCCTACGACATGACGGAGGACGGGCTCCAGTCCCCCGAACGGAAGGGTCGGTTCGTCCTCTACTACTCGGAGGACGAAGGGCACGTCACCGTCCGGCGGGCGGCCGAGCTCCTGAACCTCGGCCGCCGCGCGGTGCGGGGGGTCCCGTGCCGCAGCGACCTGACGCTCGACCCGGCCGCCCTGCTACGGCAGGTCCGGGAGGACGAGGCGAACGGGGACCGGCCGTTCTGCGTCGTGGGACAGGCCGGCTCGATCAACGTCGGGGCGATCGATCCGCTGGAGGAGATCGCGGACGTCTGCGAGAGCCACGACCTCTGGTTCCACGTCGACGGGGCGGCCGGGGCGTTCGGAGCCCTCCTCCCCGAGCTCCGGCCGCTGTACGCCGGCATGGAGCGCGCCGACTCGGTCACCGTCGACCCCCACAAGTGGCTCTACCTGCCCAAGGAGTGCGGCGGCCTCCTCGTCCGCGACGAGCAGCTGCTCCGCAAGACGTTCCGTGCGGAGGCGTCGTACCTCGAGGCCCAAACGGGGGATGTGTCCGTGGGCGCCGGCTTTCGGGCGCTGGGGACCCAGAGCTCCCGGGGCTTTCGGGCGCTGAAGGTCTGGATGGCCCTCCAGCAACTCGGGACCGAAGGGTACGCCCGCCTCTTCCGACAGAACCTCGGCTGCGTGGCCCACCTGCACCGGCGGGTGCAGGGCGACCCGGATTTCGAGGCGCTGCACGAGCCCCGGCTCTACATCTACTCGTTCCGGTACCGCCCCCGCCGGTTCGGTCCGTCCGGGGCAGGGACCACGACGGGCCCGACCGTCGCGGCGTACCTCGACCGCCTGAACGGAAGGATCGTGGAGGTCGTGAACCGTACGGGAGAGGTCTTCCTGACGAGCACCCGCGTGCGCGGGGCGCTCGCGTTCCGGGTCTCGGTCTGCAACCACCGGACCACGGTCGACGACATCGACCGGCTCTTCGACCTCCTGAAGCGGGCCGGCGCCCGCGAGGACGCGCGCCGACGCCGCCGGGTCCGCTCGGTCTCGGGGCCGTAGCGCGGCCTCAATACGGGCCGGGCCATCTCGCCGCGCGAGCGGTACCGATGGACCACCCGATGCTGATCGACGGGGAGTGGGTCGTCGCGGGCTCCGAGGCGACGATGCCCGTCGTCAGCCCCTACGACGGGAGCTCGCTCGGGACCGTCCCGAACGGGGCACGGGAGGATGCGCGCCACGCGATCGACGCCGCACGGCAGGCGTTCGACCGCGGCCCCTGGCCCCGGCTCCCGCCACGAGCGCGGAGCGAGGTGTTCCTGAAGGCGGCCCAGCTGCTGCAGCAGCGCTTGGACGAGGTCGCCTCGCTCGAGAGCCGCAACCAAGGCAAGACGATCAAGCAGGCGGCGGACGTCGACCTGCCGTTCTCCATCGACAACCTCACGTTCTACGCCGGCGCCGGCCGCACGCTCGAGGGGAGGAGCTCGGCAGAGTATACGGAGGACGGCACGACGATCCTCCGGCGCGAGCCGGTCGGTGTCGTCGGCGCGATCACCCCATGGAACTACCCGCTCCTCATGGCGGTCTGGAAGGTCGCCCCCGCGCTGATCGTCGGCAACACCGTCGTCCTGAAACCGGCGAGCTGGACCCCGCTCACGTCGCTCCTGCTCGCCCGGGCCTTCCAGGACGCGGGGCTGCCGAACGGGGTCCTCAACGTCGTCACCGGACCCGGCGGCGAGATCGGGGACGAGCTCTGCCACCACCCGAACGTCGACATGGTCTCGCTCACCGGCGACACCGCGACCGGCCGGGCCGTCATGCGCGCCGCGAGCGGGACGGTCAAGCGCCTCCAGCTCGAGCTGGGTGGGAAGGCGCCGTTCGTCGTCTTCGAGGACGCGGACCTGGGCGCCGCCGTCGAGGGGGCGGTCGTGGGGGGGTTCGTGAACGGCGGCCAGGACTGCACGGCCGCGGCGCGCCTGATCGTCCACGAATCGCTGCACGAGCGGTTCGTCCAGGCGCTCGTCGCGAGGGTGCGGACGATCCGGCTCGGCGACCCGCTCTCCCGCTCGACCGACCTCGGCCCTCTCGTGAGCCCCGTGCAGCAGCAGGGGGTGCTGAAGTTCGTCGAGAAAGGCAAGGAGGAGGGGGCGGACCTCGTGGTCGGCGGGAGCGAGCCCCCAGCGGAGTTCCCCCGGGGGGCGTTCGTCGCGCCGACGGTGTTCGACTCGGTGACGCCAGAGATGACGATCGCGCAGCGGGAGATCTTCGGTCCGGTCCTGAGCGTCCTCGAGTTCTCCACGTTCGAGCAGGCGGTCGAGATCGCCAACGGCGTCGACTACGGGCTCGCGGGCAGCGTCTGGACCCGGGACGTCGGCACGGCACTGCGGGCAGCGAACGCGCTCCGGTGCGGCGACGTCTGGGTCAACGACCACCTGCCGCTCGGCTCCGAGACCCCGCACGGGGGCCTCAAGCAGTCGGGGTTCGGCAAGGACCTCGGGGTCGACTCGCTCCACGACTACACCGTCGTGAAGAACATCTACGTCGACCTCACCGGCAGGACGCGCAAGGCCTGGCACTACACGGTCTACGGCGACGCGTCCTGAGGGACGTTCCGGATGATCAGCGGGATCCCTCCGAACGGCAAGGGGGCCC
This sequence comes from Thermoplasmata archaeon, assembly GCA_035624925.1. Classification (GTDB taxonomy): domain Archaea; phylum Thermoplasmatota; class Thermoplasmata; order Lutacidiplasmatales; family UBA184; genus Lutacidiplasma. The sequence goes on along the minus strand of DASPQN010000090.1, from coordinate 875 downwards.
TCTGGATCGGGGGCGTCTGGGTCGAACCGGACGGCGCCCGCTACGCGCCCGTCGTCGACCCGTCCACGGGCCGCCTGCTCGCGGAGGCCCCCGTCGCGTCGGCCGGCCAGGCCCGGGCCGCCGTGGAGGCCGCGGCGTCGGTCGAGGAATCATGGGGGTCCGTCCCCGGGCATGCCCGGGCCCGGATCCTCCGGGCGGCGAGCCAGCGGCTGGCCACGGACCGCGACGCGATGGCCAAGCTCATCGCCTGCGAGGTCGGCAAGCCGATCGTCGAGGCCAGGACCGAGGTCGACCGGGCGGTCGGGGTCCTCGCGCTCGCGGCCGACGAGGTCCGCCACCTCGGCGGGGAGAGCTACCCTGCCGACGCCTACGAGCGGCCGGCGGGGAACGAGCACCGTTTCCTGTTCACCGTCCGCGACCCGATCGGGGTCGTGGTCGCGATCGCCCCGTTCAACTTCCCCCTCAACCTCCTCGCCCACAAGATCGCCCCCGCGCTCGCCGCCGGCGACCCGGTGGTCGCGAAGCCGACGAGCGCCGCGCCGTTCACGGCCCTGCGACTCGCCGAACACCTGCGGGACGCGGGGCTCCCCGCCGGGGTGCTGAACGTCGTCGTCGGGCCCGGGGGAGCGGTCGGGGACGCGTTGGTCGAACACCCCAGGACGCGCCTCGTCACGTTCACCGGGTCGACGGCGGTCGGTCGGTCGATCGCCGAGAAGGCCGGTCGGCGGGCGACCCGGGTCATCCTCGAGATGGGCGGCCTCGACCCGTTCGTCGTGCTCGAGGACGCGCCGATGGAGGCCACGGTCGACGCTGCGGCACGAGGGGCGTTCACCTACGCGGGCCAGGTCTGCACGGCCTCGAAGCGGTTCGTGGTC
>DASPQN010000089.1:0-8522 GCA_035624925.1 Thermoplasmata archaeon | reverse complement strand
GGGGTCGACGGGACGTACCCGCCCACCGCGAGCTGCTACGAGCAGGCCTACGTCTCGGCGTACGCCGCGGGCATACCGTTCGTCGTCCTCAACGGGCAGTACGTCCATGTCGGTACCCTCGTCAATCCGGCCTCGCTGGCGACGTGGAACTCCGCCAACGGCTCCGGCGGCCCGGCGACCGTGAGGGGCGCCGTCCTCAACGAGACCGGAGCGCCGTGGTCGGCCGTGCAGAGCGCAGCGTGGTGGATCATGGCCTACCTGGCGAAGGACCTGGGCTACTCGTCGACCACGGTCGGCGTGCTCGTCACCGACTACGGCTGGACCACCGCCGACAAGACCAACGTGGTCAGCGACCTTCAGTCGCTCGGCTCCTGACGGTCCCGTGAAGACCTCGAACGTCCGCAGCGTCATCTACCTCGCCGGGGGGATCGGGCTGCTCGTCGCGATCTTCGCCGCCGCGGAGTTCTACACCGCGTCGCTCCGCAGCGTCTGCTCGATCAACCAGTTCTTCTCGTGCGCCACGGTCGACCAGAGCGGGAAGACCACGACCTTCGGCGTTCAGGACTACCTGTGGGGGGTCGGGGGGTTCGTCGTCCTCCTCCTCGTCGCGGGGATCGCCGAGAGCCGCCCCCGGGACGTCCTGCCCGCCTACCTCTTGGTCGCGTTCTCGACCGGCGCGGTCGCGCTCTCCGGCTACTTCATCTACGTCCAGCTCGCCGAGATCCACGCGCTCTGCGTCGTCTGCGCCACCGCGGAGATCCTCGGCGGGATCGTCTGGGTCGCGTCGATCGCCCTCGCGGGCCGGACGGCGCAGCGGGCGAGGAACGACCGGGCCGGCAGACCCAAGCCGTCGGCCGACGCAGGGCGGACCGGCTGAACCGGCGCGTTCCGGAGCGACCGTCTCCGGCGCGGCGGGCGGAGGCCCGACGCGCGATCTCCGATAGACCCGCCGTTCGCCGTCATGCGTCAGTTATATACCCGACCTTTCTCGCCCGCGCGGGTTTCCGACATGGTCGACCAATACGCCACCCTGGCCGCCGGGATCGCGATCGCGGGCGGGCTCATCGGGACGGGGATGGCCCAGTCCGGGATCGGCGCCGCCGGGATGGGGATCATCGCCGAGAAGCCGGAGAAGTTCGGCCAGGTCCTCTTCTTCTTCGTGATCCCCGAGACGCTCTGGATCATCGGCTTCGTGCTCGGGATCATCCTGCTGCTCGGCATCCTCTGAGCACCGGTCGGCTCGGCGGATGACGCTCGAGACCCTCGTCGAGGAGATCCGCTCCCGGGGCGAGGCCGAGCTCCGGTCGGTCGGCGAGAAACGGGACGCCGACCTGGCGAAGACCGCCGCCGACCTCGAGGCCCGGATCTCGGCGATCCGCGTCGAAGCCGCCCGGAGCGTCGACGCCGAGGTGGCCCGCGACCGGGCCCAGCGCATCGCCTCGGCGCACCTCGCCGCGCGGCGCCTCCTCTACGAGGCCCGCGAGGAGCGCGTCGACCGGGGGTTCGAGGCGACCCGCCAGCTCCTCGCGCAGCTCACGGAGACCCCCGAGTACGCCTCGGTCCTGCGCCGGATGATCGCGAGCGCGACCTCGCGGCTCGGACGGTCGGTTCGCCTCTCCGGGCGAGCCGAGGACGCGGCCCTGTTGAGCCGCTTGGCGGGGAAGGCGTTCGACGAGAACCCCCGGCCGATCGCCGGGGGCCTGATCGCGGAGACGCCGGACGGTCGGCGCCGCCTCGACCTGTCGTTCGACGAGCTGCTGCGCCAGCGCGCCGACGCCGTCCGCGGGCTCCTCGGCTAGCCGGGCAGCGCGATGGCCGGTTCCCCCTACGCGAGCGCCCTCGGGCGCCTCGAGCCGGAGTTCCCGGCGTTCCTGTCGAAGGAGATGTACGCGACGCTCCTCCACGGGAAGGACTACGCGGACCTCGCGAAGCTCCTGGAGACGACCCCGTACGCGGACTCCATCGTCCAGGCGCGAACGACGCACCCCGGGGCGTCGATGGTCGAGATCGCCATCAACCGCACGTTCGTCCGCCGCAACCGTCGTGCGTACGAGGCGACCCCGTACGCCGGCCGGCGGGTCGTCGCCGCCTACCTGGGCCGATGGGACATCCAGAACATCGAGCTGATCCTCAGCTCGAAGGTCAACCACCGGCCGGTCACCGAGACCGAGGACCACCTGGTCTCGAGCCGCGACATCCCCGCGGGCCTGTACGCGGGCGTGATGACGCTGGACGACTTCCGCCTCCTCCTCAGCCAGCCGAGCGTCGAGGCGACGGTCGCCGCGCTCACCCAGTTCGGCTACGGGGCGACGGTCCTCCCGTTCCTCGAGGCGTTCGAGCGGACCCACGACATCTTCCCGATCCTCGCGGCGCTCGACCGCCAGTACTATCAGGACGTCGGCTCCGCGGCGAGGTTCTTCCAGGGCGACGAGTGGGTCGTCCGCGGGCTCTTGGCGAGCGAGATCGACGTCCGCAACGCCCTCCTGCTCCTGAAGGCGAAGCGCTCCGACCTCCCGTGGACCGAGGTCGGCTCGCGCTGGATCCCCGGCGGGAGCCTCCGCGAGGAGGCGGCGGCCGACCTCTACGCGGCCCGCGGCGTCCCCGAGCTCGCCGAGCGCTTGGCCGAGCGGTTCCCTTCCGTGGTCGAGGGCACGGAGGAGTTCCGCGCGGCGGGGAACCTGAGCGGCTACGAGGCCGCGCTCCAGCGCGACCGCGCCGCCCGGGAGCTGAAGCGCCTGAGGACCTACCCGCTCTCGCTCGCGGTGATCTTCGCCTACCTGCTCCGCAGCGAGGTCGAGCGCGGGGACCTGCGGCGCCTCGCCTTCGGCCGGCTCTACGGCCTGTCGGTCGGCCGCCTCGAGAAGCTGCTCGTCGCCCCGGCGCTGTAGGGCGGGACCCTCCGTCGGTCCGTCCCGGCCGACTACGGCTCCGGGGTCCGGACGATCGGGCCGACGCGACCCTCGGCGTCGACGGTCGGTACGGTGTGGGTCCGCGCGACGCCGAACGGGCGGAACGGCCGACCGTTCCCCGAATAGAACTTGGAGAAGTACTCGACGAAGATCAGCCGCGCCCCCTGGATCCCCGGCTCGAAGACGCCGATGATCACGTTGAACCCCTGCCCGATGACCAGGATCACGAGGCCCGCGACGATCCCGACGACGGTCCCTCCGAGGACCAGCCCGCCGCCGATCTTGTTGATCACGAACGCGAGGATCACGCTCGCGAGGAGGATCCCGACCAGGCGCGTGTAGGAGAGGATGTGGCTGACGACCTCGATGAGGCCGAGCATCCCTGCCTGGATCCCCTCGCCGCCGACCAGGAGCGCGAGGCCGACGCCGACGCAGGCGTACCACAGGTAGTCGATCGGGTGGCCGGCGGGTCCGGCGGCGTGGTGGATGAGCGCGAGGCCGAAGAACGCGATCCCGAAGGCGAACAGGATCCCCCCGCTCTTCGCGACGACCCCGCGCAGGTGGTGATGGAAGAACTCCTTGAGCGCCCCGAACAGGAACCCGAGGACGACCATCCCGAGCCCGACGTACCCGGCGAACAGGAGGAGGACGCTGACGTTGTCCTTCGGGCTGATCGGGGCGCGGTAGTGGAACCAGGCCTTGAACAGCTCGAAGCCGAAGAACTCGTCCCAGAACAGGCCGAGCCCGATCGCGATCGCGCAGCCGGGCAGGAGCGCCCAGGCGAGCTGCTGCATCCCTTTCGGTCCCATGATCATCTTCACGAAGTTCCGTCCGAACTTCGGCAGGCGGCGCGCCCCCGGGAAGCCCGCGATCATCCACAGCGAGATCAGCAGGATGACGAGGCCGTACCCCCAGTCGCCGAGCATGAACCCAAAGAAGATCGGGAAGACGATGGAGAAGACGAGCGTCGGGTCCCACTCGGTCGCCTGCGGGAGCGAATAGAACCGCACGAAGAACTCGAACCGGCGGACGCCCCGGGGGTTCGCCATCATCGTCGGCGGCTCCTCGTCGGTGGCGACCGTGGTGAAGTGGACGCGCCCTTCGCTCGCCTCCTCGACGACCTTCTGGAGGCGGGCGACGTCGCGCTTCGGGACCCAGGCCTCCAGCGCGAACGCCGAGGCGCTCGCCCCGAGCCGGGTCAGGACCTCGGCCTTGCGGTTCTCGACCTCGAGGGCCTCGGCGATCGCGGCCACGGTGGGGTACCACGCCCCCGAGAGCGCCCCCAACCGCTCGCGGATCTCGGCGCGACGTCGGGCGATCTCCGCCTGGCGAGCCTCGAGGCGGCTCCGTTCGTCGCGGACCGTCCCGTGGAGCTCGGGGATCATGCTGAGGCGGACCCCCTCCCGCTGGGCGCTGGAGGAAAGCACTTCGCCTGCCGACGCGCGGCCGACCACGAGGAACCGGCTGACCTCCGCCGGCGGGGCGAGCAGGAACGTCGCATCCGCGGACGGCGGAACGGCCGCCCGGAGCCGCTGCACGGCCTCCGGGACACCCTCCCCGTAGAACGTCAGCAGGCTCCGGGCCCGGAGCAGGTCGAGCCGGTCGGGGTAGAACTCGAGCTTCTCGAGGAGCGCGAGGAGGTCGTGCCCGGTCTTGTGTTCGGTCTGGAGCCGGTCGTCCTCGCGGACGAGCTCGGTGACCTCGGCATCGATCGGGACCGTCGCGGCGAGCCGGAACACCTCTTCCAGGGAGGCGAACCGGCGGGGCCCCGCGGTCGGTGAGGGGGGGAGGGCCGCGAGGAGGGCCCGGAAGCGGAGCGTCTCGTCGCCCACCCTCCGGGCCGTCTCCGACCCATGCTCCGGATCGAGCTCGGCGAGCGCGGCCGGCGACAACGGTTCGATCTGGGCGAGCCGGAGGTCGTGGAGGACGGTCAGGATCCTCTCCTCGTCGGAGCGGAGGCCGACGAGCGCGACCTTCTCCATCGCGACCGGCCGCAGCCCCATCGTCCCTCCGGTCAGTCGCTCTCGAACGGGTCGAGGACCGCGTGGAGGACCTCGACCTCGCGGTCCGCCACGCGCTGGCCCTTGCCCGTGCGGAGGGCCTCGGCGGACTTCTCGCCCTCCCGGCGGATCCCGTCGGCCTCACGGTCGGCGGCGGCGCGAGCCTCCTCGAGGCGATGGGTCCGTTCGGTCTCGACCTCGGCGGTGACCGCCTTGACCGTCGCGTCGGCCTCGTCGCGGGCGCGCTGGACGGTCCGGTCGGCCTCGTCCCGAGCCGCCCGGAGGCGCGCTTCCCACTCGCCCTCGGCCGCCTTGACGCGACGGAGCGCGTCGACGGTCGCGCTGTCGGCCGGAGGGTTCGGGGTCCCGGTCACGGGCCGCCGCCTCCGCTCGGTTGGACCGCCGCCCCGAGGACGACGACCTTCCCGAGCGGGCTCGCCGTCCACCCGACGGCGAACCGACGGGGGGCCGCGTTACGCGGCCACCCCACGTTCCGCCTCCTGCTCCATCTTGCGCTTGACGGTCTTCAGCATGCTGAACGAGTCGCGCTCCATCTCGTCGAAACGGAACTTGATGTACCGCACGACCGAGTCCAGCCGCGGGATAAGGACGTTCTCGATCGCGCTCGCCCGCCGTTTCGTCTTCTCGATCTCCCGCAGGAGTCGGCGGAGGGCGTTCTCCTGCTCGGCGATGTCCAGGACGACCTCGTAGATCTCCTGGAAGCGGCGCACGCCCTCCTCGACCGAGGTCGGAAGGTCGAGCAGCGAGAACGTCGGCAGCGGCTGGAAGTCGCCCGCGTCGACGCGGGGCGTGCGGACCCCCATCACGTTCCGGGTCGCGACCGCGACCGCCGGGATGTCCGGCAGGAGCATCGAGATGTTCTCGAGACGGATCGGCCCCTCGATCGTCTCGGCCATCCGGATCGCCTCGTAGCCCCGGGCGATCCGTCCCCGCAGGTCGCCCCGCAGGCGCATCGCCTCCTTCGAGATCCGGAAGAACTCGGCGATCAGCGCGGTCCGCTTCAGCTTGAGGAGGTTGAGGCCCCGCTTCGCGACGACGATCCGGCGGCGGGTGCGCAGCAGCTCGAGGCGCGTCGGGCGCACGTTCTCGCCGGGCACGGTCCCGAGTTCCCCTGCGTCCTACGGGCCCGCGACCGGCGGGTGGGACCGGTACTGCTGGATGAACTCCGGGCGGATCCGCTTCAGTTCGGAGTCCGGGAAGTCGGAAAGGATGTCCCAGGCGATCTTCAGGCTCGCGTCGATCGTGCGGTCCTCGTCCTGCCGTTGCGTCACGAACTCGCGCTCGTAGCGGTCGGCGACGCGCAGGTAGAGCCGGTCGACCGAGCTGAGCGCCTCCTCCCCGACGATGGCCGACAAGGCCCGCTGGTCCTTGCCGGTGGCGTACGCCGCGAACAGCTGGTCGGAGACGCCGCGGTGGTCCTCGCGCGTCCGGTCCTTGCCGATCCCCTGGCCCATCAGACGCGAGAGGCTGGGCAGCACGTCGATCGGGGGGTAGATCCCCTTGCGCTGGAGGTCCCGGCTGAGGTACATCTGGCCCTCCGTGATGTAGCCGGTGAGGTCCGGTATCGGGTGCGTCACGTCGTCCGCCGGCATCGTGAGGATCGGGATCTGGGTGATCGAGCCCTTGCGGCCGTGGATCTTGCCGGCCCGCTCGTAGATCGTCGCGAGGTCGGTGTAGAGGTACCCGGGGTAGCCCCGGCGGCCCGGGACCTCCTCCCGGGCGGCCGAGACCTCGCGGAGCGCCTCGCAGTAGCTGGTCATGTCGGTGAGGACGACCAGGACGTGGAGGTCCTCCTCGTAGGCGAGGTACTCGGCGGCGGTGAGCGCCATCCGCGGCGTGACGACCCGCTCCATCGACGGGTCGCTCGAGAGGTTCAGGAACGCCACCGTCCGCTCGAGCGCGCCGGTCGTCTCGAACTCCTTGAGGAAGTAGTTCGCCTCCTCGCTCGTGATCCCCATCGCGGCGAAGACGACCGCGAACCCCTCCGACGAGTTCCGCAGCTTCGCCTGGCGGACGATCTGCGCGGCGACCTGGTTGTGCGGAAGGCCGGCCCCGGAGAAGAGCGGCAGCTTCTGGCCGCGGACGAGGGTGTTGTTGACGTCGATGGTCGAGATGCCGGTCTGGATGAACTCGCTCGGCTCCTCGCGCGAGTACGGGTTCATCGCGTTGCCGACGATCTCGAGCCGGGTCGAGCTCACGATCTTCGGGCCCCCGTCCCGCGGCTCGCCCAGGCCGGTGAAGACCCGGCCGAGGAGCTCGTTCGAGACGGCGAGGGTCGCCACCTCGCCGAGGAACTTCACGCTCGTCTTCTCGACGTTGATCCCCATCGTCGCACCGAACACCTGGACGATGGCGAGCCCCTTGCGCGAATCGAGGACCTGGCCCTGCCGGCGCTCGCCGCTCGGCAGCGCGATCTCGACGATCTCGCCGTAGGCGGCGTTGTCGACCTCGCGGACGAACAGGAGCGGGCCGCTCACGCGCTCGACGGTCCGGTAGTCGACCGGCACCTCGCGAGCGTCGGGAGCGCCCTTCTCGGTCCGCGCGCCCTTCGCGGCCACTAGCGGCCTCCCGTGGCCGTCACCGCCGCGACGGCCTGCCCGAGCTCGACCTCGATCTGGTCGAACTGCGGACCGAGCTCGGCCTCCGGCACCCACTTCATCCGCGAGAGCTTCGTCCGGACCGGCAGCTGCTGCAGCTGCTGGACGGTCGCTCCCTGGCCGACCGCCTCCTGCTCCCGCTCGCCGAAGGCGAGGATCGCCCGGAGCATCCGGAGCTGCTTCTGGATCGAGGTGAACGTGTCCACCGGGTCGTAGGCGCTCTGCTGGAGGTAATCCTCGCGGAGCATCCGGGCGACGTCGAGCGTCGCCTTCTCTCGCTCGGGGAGCGCGTCGACGCCGACGAGCTGGACGATCTCCTGGAGCTCCGCCTCCTTCTGGAGGATCTCGAGCGCCTTCTGGCGGAGCGTGACGAACTCGCCGGAGAGCGTCTCACGATACCAGGGCGCAAGGTCGGCGGCGTAGAGCGAGTAGCTCTGCAGCCAGTTGATCGACGGGAAGTGCCGCCGCGCGGCGAGCGAGGAGTCCAGCGCCCAGAAGACGCGAGCGACGCGCAGCGTGTTCTGGCTGACCGGCTCGGAGGTGTCCCCGCCCGGAGGGGACACCGCCCCGACGACGGTGACCGACCCCCGTCGTCCGTCCGGGGAGAGGGTCACCACGCGCCCGGCGCGCTCGTAGAACTCGGCGATCCGTCGGCCCAGGTACGCCGGGTACCCCTCCTCGCCGGGCATCTCCTCGAGGCGGCCGGAGATCTCGCGCATCGCCTCGGCCCAGCGGCTGGTCGAGTCGGCCATCAGGGCGACGTCGTAGCCCATGTCCCGGTAGTACTCCGCGATCGTGATGCCGGTGTACACGCTCGCCTCGCGGGCGGCGACCGGCATGTTCGAGGTGTTCGCGATGAGCACCGTCCGCTCCATGAGCGGCTTCTTCGACTTCGGGTCGACGAGGTGCGGGAACGTGGCGAGGACCTCCGTCATCTCGTTGCCGCGCTCGCCGCACCCGACGTAGACGACGACGTCCGAGTCCGACCACTTGGC
>DASPQN010000088.1:0-17284 GCA_035624925.1 Thermoplasmata archaeon | reverse complement strand
CTGTTCTGCGACTTCGCACGCCGCGCGAAGGTCGCGAAGGCGGTCCAGCTCGCGGGGGGCCGGGTCGAAGGGTTCTCCCTCGAGCCCGAGGGACTGCAGACCTGGTCGGTCCGATCGGCCGGGTAGGCGGCCCGGCATGGGGGAACGGGCCACGAGCGGCGAGCCGCCGGCGGAGCCCGAGCTGTCGATCGTCCTCGCGGTCCTGAACGAGGGGGCGACCCTCCCGGAGCTGTTCGCGCGGCTCCGCGTCCTCGCGCTCCCTCCCTGGGAAGCGATCGTCGCGGACGACGGGAGCACCGACGGCTCGCGCGAGTACGTGCGCGGCCTCGCCGCCACGGACCCCAGGGTCCGCCTCCTCCTGCATGACGGGCGTCAGACGACCTTGACGGCGCAGTGCCAGGCGATCGCCTCCGCCCGCGGGCGTTCGGTCGTCGTGATGGACGCGGACCTTCAGCACCCGCCCGAGCTGCTGCCGCGGTTCGTGGAACAGCTGGACGCAGGGGCCTCGCTCGTCATCGCGAGCCGGTACGTCCCGGGCGGGACACCGGGCCCGCGGCCGCCGCTCCGGGCGGTCATCTCCCGCGGGGCCGAGTGGACCGCGAAGGTCCTCCTGCCCGCGGCGCGCCCTGTCACGGACCCGGTCTCGGGGTTCTTCGCCTTCCGGCGTACAGCCTTCGTTCCGCTTGACCGCGGGACGCGAGGGTACAAGCTCCTCCTGTTCCTCCTCGTGATGTGCCGGGGCCGGCCCATCCGGGAGGTCCCGTTCCGCTTCGAACCTCGGCTGGAGGGCGCGAGCAAGGTGACGTCCGGCCTCGCGTTCGTCCGCGTCTACCTCGTCGAGCTCCTCCTCGCGCGGCGGCTGTCGCGCCGCCTGCGTCGGAGGCCAGAAGGACCCCCGGTGGCCCGCGGGGTCGTCACGTAGGCGGTCCTCGCCGACGGTCCGCGGTGGCGGGCGCGACGGGGCCGGCTTCGCCCGCCCGGGCGTTCCCTTTCGCACCCGACCCCGGGGGTCGTGCAGACCACGCCACGTCTCCTTCTCGAGCTCCCGGGCAACGAGGAACTGGAGGTGGGTGTGGACGATGGAGGTTGATTGGGGACCTTGGTCAGCAACAGGGGGCCCCGCATCCGTTTCAACGCTATCGCTCCGGCTCGCAGGACGCTAGCATCCACACGGCGAACCCCGTGGGCTTGGGGCGATGGTCCCACCGTTTCGGCGGAAGCGCAGGGCGAGGGCTCTGAGGCAGGGTGGCCACAAACCCTACGCCGCGAAGGTGCTAACGACCGTCGAAACTATCGAAGTACCACTAGACCGTGGACTCCTGGTGGTCCCCCTACCGGCACTCGTGGACCTAGCAACACCGTGCGCATCCACGCCGTTCGAGAGAGCCGGCAGGCTGCTCTCCGTAGCAGGTGCCTGGCACCTGTGGCACGCAGTGCTACGCCACGAACCCGACGGACAACGACGTCGCGGCCACCACCGTGAACGAACCGCTCGGCCCAGAGTATCCCGCCTTGCCCGTGGTCAGCGTATAGGAGTACGTCCCGTTCGGCTCGGCGAAGACCTGGCTCGACCTCGCCGTGCAGTGGTGCTTCCCCCCCACGATGTCGATGCACCACTTCGCCTTCGCCGGCAGCCCCGTCTCCTCCACCGTCACGAGGTACGTCACCGGTTTGAACGTCACCGACTTCGACACCGATCCGGAATGCACCACGAGGGCCCCGGAGCCGACCTTCGGCGCGTAGTTCTTGTCCACACTCGCTACCGTGTACGAGTAACTGCCCGCCGGCTCGGAGAACTGCATCTTCGTCGCAAGGGAGCTCGTGCTCAGGGTTGTCGCCCCGACGCCCGTCACGTTCACGAACCACTCCGTCCCCGACGGAAGGCCCTTCTCGCGGAACGTGACCTCGTGGACCCGACCGAACGGCACCGAGACCGCGACCGCCGCCCCGTTCACCGTGTACGTTCCCGCCGGACCGCGGCTCCCGTTCACGACGCCCGCGCTGTACGTGAACGTCCCGTTCCGCTCTCCCAAGGAGATCGTCCTCTTGCCGCTCGAGATGTGGCCAAAGCCCGTCTCGTTGACGAACCATAGCGCGCCAGCGGTGAGGCCGACCTCGGTGACCGTCACGCTGTAGAAGGTCCCGGGTCCGAGGAGATCCACGATCCCGGCTTGGTAGGGAGTTTCGGCGTTAAGGGGAACGTAGATCAGGCCGGTGAAAGGGTCTACTGCCACGGCGGCCCCCCCATCGCCGATGGAGAAGTTCGCCAGTATGGTCGTGCCGTTCACGAGCGCTGCCACGCCCGGAATCTTCGAGGCGTTGGTCGAGCCGACGAAACAGAGGAAGCCCGTCTGCCCATCGTAGGCCGCGGCCCTGGGGGTGAATCCGAGGGTGAGGGTCGCGTCGAACGCGGTCCCGTTGATGATGTCCAGGCCCGTGAAGTTGGAGGGCCCATACACGAACGCGTACACTGCCCCGGTGCCGTTGTTCACCACGAAACTGTACGGAACCTGGTCCAGCGCGACGGTTGCCAGGTAGGAGGTTCCGTTGAGGACGCTCACGCTGCTCGTGGTGGGGTCGGCCACGTAGACAAACCCGTTAGTCGGGTCGTAGGCGAGCGCCCACGGGTCAGAGTTTGCGGGGAGGGAGATGTTAGCGACGATCCCGGTCCCGTTGAGCAAGGCGACCGTAGGATTGGGAACGTTGCCGACGAGGACGTACATCAGGGCATTCCCGGGGTCGTAGGCTAGGGCTAGCGGCTGGGCGGGGGTCGGACTTCCCGGAGACCTGATGGATACCGAGCTCGAACCTCCCGTGGGGCTGATGATGGTCACCGCGCCATCGAGGACGGCGACGTAGACTTGGGCGTTCGCCGGGTCATAGGCCATCCCCGCCGGGAACGCGCCGATACCCATCGTACGGAAGATCGAGGTTCCATTGATGACCACGACATGTTCGTCACCCGAGAGGGCGAAGTAGACCCATCCCGTCGCGGGGTCGTACGTCCCGGGACCGGCCTGGGCGCCGGTCTCTATCGTCGCCACGAGGTTTGTCCCGTTGAGGATAGTGATGTTGTTGTCCCCCCCAAAGTAGGCCCAGCCGTTGACGGGGTCGATGACCACGCCCATGCCCACGCCCCCTGAGTAGGGACTCGATAGGCCCACGGAGCCCAGAAGACCAAAGTCCTCGCTGGCTGCCGCGGAGTGCTGGACAACCGGGGGATTGTTGGCGGCCCCGTTTGTCTCCGGCTCCCCGGATGGGACTTGGGCCGGGGAAACGGCGAGCGCTCCAGAAGGGGCAGGAGCGAACGGCGTGACCGATGGCGACGAGGCCGCGACGTGAGACCCCAGAAGTGTCAGGCCACCAAAGACGACCACCAACGTGATGATGCCACTCACCAACCGTACTCCAGCCCTCGGGCGTCGACGCAGGCCTTCCGTTCGCTGCATACCGCTCGAAACCCTCAGGAATCAATCGCGTAAGTTCTTTGCGAACGGCCCCCGGAGCCTCCGCACCGACGTCGTGGCCCCGAGCCTTCCCAGCACGCTACCACTGGGCATGGGCGCGGGCCTACGCCCTAGGGGGCCCACCCCGAAGGGCCGAAGCGGTGGCCCTCGGGGGCGCTCGCGCCTCGTTGGCCCAGAGTTTCTACAAACCATCCGGGCCGCAACGATTATGGGGCCGGCACCCTCGGCGCGAGGCGAGGCACAGGATGGCCAGGGCGGCATCCTCGGGTTCGACCCCGAGGCACCGTCCACGGCGCATCGCCTAACCCGACGATGAAGGTCCTGGTCACGGGCGGCTCGGGGTTCATCGGCCGCTATCTGAGCGACTACCTGGCGAGCCGCGGCCACGAGGTCACCGGGACGTACCTGTCCCGGGCCGAGCTCTCGAACCGGATGCCGCTCCACGAGGCGGTGACGTGGGTCCCGCTCGACGTCCGGGACGGGGCCAAGGTCCGAGAAGTCGTGGAACGGACCCGGCCGGACGCGGTCTTCCACCTCGCAGCCCAGGCCTACGCGAACCAGTCCTGGAAGGACCCCGCCGACACCTTCGACACCAACATCCTGGGGACGATCTACCTCTACGAGGCGCTGCTCAAGAACCCCCCCTCGGAGGGGATCCTGCTGGCGGCGTCGGCGTCGGCCTACGGCAGTGGGCACCCGCTGCCGATAGCCGAGGACGCGCCGTTCCGGCCGATCAATCCGTACGGCGTCTCGAAGGCGTCGCAGGAGCTGATCTCGTACCAGTACGCGCACAACTTCGGGATGCGGATCGTCCGGGCGCGGCTGTTCATCACCACCGGACCCGGGAAGCGAGGAGACGCCCTGAACGACTTCGCCCAGCAGGTCGTCGCCGTCGAGCGCACGGGTCGCCCGGGGGAGCTCCGTGTCGGCAACCTCGAGACGCGCCGGGACATCTCCGACGTGCGGGACGTGGTGCGGGCGATCTGGACGGTCTTCGAATCCGGCGAACCCGACCGTCCGGTGAACGTGGGCCGGGGCGAGGCGTGCTCGATCCGCTGGATGGCCGAGCAGCTCTGCGGTCAGGCGCGCGTCCCCGTCACGATCGCGACCGACCGGGCCCTCTTCCGCCCGTCCGACGAACCGGAGATCCGGGCGGACGTGCGCCGGCTCGCCGAGCTCGGGTACGCCCCTCAGGTGGGGCTGGACCGCACGCTGCGGGACGCCCTCGAGTACTGGCGTGAGGACGAGGGGAGCCCGGGATCGGCCGAGGCGAAGCACGCCGGGAGGGCTCCGCGTCGTCCGTCGGCCGGTGCTGACTCGTCCCCGCGCGACGGCCCGGGCCGGGGTTCGGGTCGGCGTCGCCCCTCCGAACCGTCGCGTCGGTAGCGGGTAGGGCGGGGCGCCCTCTCTCGGGCGCGGTGTGGGGTCCTCAAATATCGTCCGCCCCTCCTTCTACGGAGGAGGGATCCTCAATGGCCCGCCGTCGGCGCGCGGCATCCCCGGCTCCTGCGGTAGGCATCGCGCTGGTCGCGATCCTCACGATCTCGGGGCTCGCCTCGGTAGCGTTGGCCCGGACCTATGGCGCCGACGGCGGACTGTCCCCCCCGCGCCCGTTCGGCATCCCCCCTCCGAGCCTGGGGGCCGAAGGTCGGTCGTCGCCGACGCCGGTGAGCCTGTCGGCCCCGGCGGTCGAGGGCTCCGGGACCGTGCCCCCCGCACGGGACGTTTCCGCGGGTGGCGTCGTCCCCCCCAACGCCGCGCCGGGGGAGGTGGTCGACACCGTGGTCCTGTCGAACGGCAGCGAACTTCCTGGCAACGACCTCCCGGCGAACGGCTTCGACCCGGTGGCCCTCACCTACGATGCCGCGAACGGGAACATCTTCGTGGCGAACTCGGAAGCGCCCGCGACCCTCACGGCCAGCGGCGTGGTCGAGGTCAGCGGGACGACCGACCAGGTGGTCGGGTCGGCCGCCGTCGGCTCGTTGCCCAGCGCGATCGCCTACGACGCGGCGAACGGCGAGCTCTACGTCGCCAATCGGGGGTCGAACAACGTCAGCGTGATCGACGCCGCGAACGAGCGGGTCATCGGGTTGGTCGCCGTCGGCGCCTACCCTGCGGCGGTGGTCGTGGACCCCGCGAACGGAGACGTGTACGTCGCCAACTCGGGGTCGGCGAGCGTGACGGTGATCGACGGCGCGACCGACACGGTCGTTGGCGTTGTCGCCACGGGGACCGATCCCGTGGCGGAGGCCTACGACAGCTCGACCGCGGACGTCTATGTGGCCAACGCCCGGTCCGACAACGTGACGGTCGTGAGCGGCGCGAGCCCGGGGGCGATCGGCTCGGTGGTGGTGGGCAGCGACCCGGACGCGGTCGCCTACGACACGGCGACCGGCGACCTCATCGTCGCGAATGGGGGTTCGGGCAACGTCACCGTCGTCAACGGATCGACCAGCCTGGTCGTCGCGTCGATCCCGGTCGGCTCCGAGCCTGATGCCGTGGTGGCCGATCCGGCGAACGGCAACCTCTACGTGGTGAACGACGGCCCCGCCTCCTCGAACGTGACCGTCCTGGACGGCTCGACCGACGCGGTCGTCGCCTCGCTGCCGGTCGGGCCGTACCCGGACGCCGCGGTCTACGACACGCGGAACGGCTGCGTCTACGTGGCGAACGACGGCGCGGCCAACCTCAGCGTGCTCAACGCCACCCACGAGACGGTCGTCGGGTCGGTCGCGATCGGCACCGAACCCACCGCGGTCGTCTACGACGCGGCGAATGGCGACCTCTACGTGACGAACCGGGCCCAGGGGGACGTCCTCGCGATCGACCCCACCACCGGGTCCGTTGTGGGGTCGGCGACGACCGTTGGCGGGGCGTCCGCGCTGGCCCTGGACCCGGCGACGGGCGAGCTGTACGTTGCAGGGTTGGGCGCCAACGTCAGCGTCATCAACGCCACGACGGACGCGCTCATCGGCTCGGTGCCGGTCGGGCTCGCCCCAGACGCCGTGGCCTACGACGGCGTGAACGGGTACGTCTACGTCGCGAACGAGAACTCCGGCAACGTCTCCGTGATCGACGGGGCGAGCCGAACGGTGGTCGGTTCGGTCCTGGTCGGCGGGACGCCGGACGGCCTCGCCTACGACGCGGCGAACGGTGACCTCTACGTCGCCGGCGGCACCACCAACGAGGTCACCGTGATCGATGGGGCGACCGATGCGACGGTCGCCTCGCTGACGAACGTCGGCTCCGGGCCCGGGGCGATCGCGGTGGACCCGGCGACCGGCGACGTGTTCGTCGCCGCCCCGGGCTCGGACTCCGTGACGGTGATCGACGGGACGGACAACGTCCGGCTCGGCGCCTATCTCTTCTACGACGTCTCCCCGGAGGCGCTCGCGCTGGACTCGGCGAGCGGCTACCTGTTCGTGAGCGGCGGGTCCAACGCCACCGCGGTCCTGGACGCGACCAATGGGACGTACCTCGGGGGCTTCGGCGTGGGGGCGGGGCCGAGCGGGGTAGCGTACGACCCCGTCGCCGGCGAGCTCTACGTGACGAACTCCGGCTCGGGCTCGGTATCGGTCGTGCGCCCGCTCTACTACGTGACGTTCAACGAGTCGGGCCTGCCGTGGAAGCTGGTCGAGGGTCCGGGCTGGTCGGTCGAGTTGGCTGGGACGCTGCTCGACTGGACGGCGAAGGCGGTGACGTTCTCCGAGCCCGACGGGACCTTCTCCTACCGCGTGGAGGGGCCCACCGGATACCGCGTGACGGGCATGGCCCCCGGCGGGACCGTCACGGTCCACGATGCCGGCGTCGTCGCTTCGTTCGAGCTCGTGAAGGGCCCGACGCTCACCCTCACGTTCCGGGAACACGGCCTCGTTCCGGGGCAGAGCTGGTGCGTGGTGCTCGCCGGGGGAAAGAGCTGCTCGAGCACGGGGTCGGGCGCAATCCACAACCTCACGGCCGGCAGCTACGCCTACGCGGTCACCCCGCTGATCGGGCAGTCGATCTCCGCGCGCTTCGCGGGTGCAGCGATACCGACCTCGGGGACCCTGGCCATCGACCGGAGCGCCACCGTCGCGCTGACGTACGCCTATCCGTACGCGGTGACGTTCGCCGAGACCGGGCTGCCGTCGGGCCGGAACTGGACCGTCACCGTCCACGGTGACGCGGGCTCGAACACCAGTGGCCAGCCCATCGTCTTCGAGCTGAAGAACGGGACGTACCGCTACGGGATCGCGGGGGAGCCGGGGTACCGGCGCGTCGGCTCGTCGACGAGGCTATCGGTCCGGGGGGCGGAGGTCACCGTCAACGTGACGTTCCTCCCGAAGCGGCCGACGCTCCTCGGTTGACCCGACGGTCCCCCGCTCCGGAGAACGGCGCGGAAGCCGGACGGTTCCTGACCCCTCGGGGCCAGCCCGCCGGGGTCAGGGGGTGGGCGGAGCGATGCCGACCGCGAAGTCCCGGCCCTCCCAGGCACCGCGACCGGGCCAGTAGAAGGTGAAACGGACCGTGCCGGCGCGGTCCGCGACCTCGACGTCGAAGTAGTCGACCCCGACGGCCGTCGCCACGGAAGGCTCCTCGGTGACCGTCCTCCAGTCGTCCTGGGTCCACCGGAGCCGGAACGGCTCGGGGGCGATCACGCGCAGGCGGGAGCCCGCAGGCACGCTCGGGGTAGGATGGGTCGGTCGCCAGACCTCGATCGGCCGGGTCCGGGGCCGCGCCGTGGCGTACCGCTGGACGAGCTCGGGCATCTGCTCGAAGGGCCTGCGGTCCGCGACCGAACGGATCAGGCAGAGGTACTCCGCGTGGGTCCAGGCGAGCGGCACGGCCGAGCCGGTCGGCCGGCCGAGCGTAAGGTGCTGCGCCGGCCGGTCCGCCTCGTCCCAGACCTGTTCGGGAAGGAAGCCGGCCCCGGTCGCGAAGCGTTCCATCGCGTGAAGCAACGGTCGGGCGTCGCGCCCCGCGGCGACCTCGTAGTGCCCGCGTTCCCCCGTCAGGAGGGGCCAGGCCCTGCCTTGGCCCCATTCGACGAACGGCCCGCCGTCCGGCCGCTGGCCGTAGCCGTCGTGATTGTACCGCCGCCAGCACGGCCCGAACGGGGTCTCCGTCCGGAGCAGCCCGTCGACGACCCGGAGCGAGCTGACGACCGTCGGGTCGTCCGGACGTCGGATCCCGTAGCGGACCAGCTCGAGGAAGCCGGGGTCGACGATCTCCTTCGCCGGGAACGTCGTGGGCGCCCCCGGGGGCTGATTGGGGAGCTGCACCTCCCCGTCGTTCGCCCCGTCGGCGGGCGGGGGGGCGTCGAGGCCCGACGGACGGACCCGGACGTAGTGGCGCGGGACCCCCGGACAGACGGTCCCCTCGGTCGTGACCGTCCATCGCTCGAGGTGGGATTCGAGGAAGTCCGCGTACTCCTCGAGGAACGTCGCGGTCCCCTCGTCGCCGTGCCGTCGGGCGAGCTCGGAGGCCGCGATGAGGGCCGAGATGCTCACGGCGAGGGTCGACGGCGAGTAGCCCTCGACCTCCTCCCACCGGTCCTGTTGGCTCACGGGGCCCCGACGGAGGAGGAACCCCGCGGCGGCGAGCACCATCGGGTACGGGTCGAACTCCTCGAGCGCCTCCTCCCGGAACAGCCTCCACGCGAGCAGGATCGGATGGGCGACCTCGTCGAGCTGGACCCCGGACCAGTAGGCGTCGCCGGGGATCCAGAAGTTCTGCGGGAACCCCCCGTCGGTCTGCTGGCGGCTTGCGAGGTACACGAGCGCCCGCAACGGGGCCTCGTGGTTGCCGGCCGCGAGGAGGCCGGTCGCGATGTGCACGAGATCCCTCGTCCAGACGAGGTGATACCCGCCCCGCGCCTCATCCCCGCGGGCGTACCCCCACGGTATCGACAGCGAGGCGATGAACGCCCCGGGGTAGTTCTTGTCCTCGTGGCCCAGGAGGATGCTGTAGCTGGCGTGCAGGAGCGCCCCGTGGTCCCCCGCGTGCCGGCCGAGCGGAAGGAGCTTGGTGCAGGCCCGCTCCCACTGCTCGAGGAACCTCTCGCGCGCCGCCCGGTACGGCGTCGCCAGGGCCTGAAGGAGCGTCGTGGTCGCGTGCGGGAGCTTCCGCCCGAGGCCGAGGGCGACGGTGAACTCCTCGCCCCCCTCGACGTCGAGCTCCCCCGTGAGCGCGACGTTGCCGTCCGACGCGGAGGCGAACTCCCAGTCCATCGTGAAGTTCTCGGCGAGGTCGGTCCAGCCATCGCTGCGGCCGACGAAGCCGCAGGACAGTCGGCGGAAAGGGACCGAGGCCGCGAGCGCGAGTGCGGACCCTCCCTTGGCCGCGGTCAGCACTTTGCGGTGGCCGACCTCGAGGACGCGAGCCGTGTTCCCCCACCCTCCGCCGTCCAGGTGCGGAGCACACAGGACGTAGCACTGGAGCCGGGAGCGCCAGGCCGGGGCGACCTCGAACCGGACCCGCTCGAGCAGCGCGGGCAGGTGTGGCGAGGCGATCACCTCCTTGTCGATCGCGTACCGCCCGTCCGGGTCCTCGCTCCGGACGTGGAAGCCGAGCGCGTGCGGGCTGAGCCGCCGGACGCTCGGCCGGAGGTGGCGCTTCTCCTCGTGGAAGAACGACGTGCCGTCGGAGACGAGGAACTGGAGGTCCCTCGTCTGCGGCTGGTCGATGGTCGGGAAGTAGACCTCGGTCGCGATCCCGCGCCAGAGCGTGAACCAAAGCCGGCTGTCGGCGGAGTAGGCCGTCCCGACCCCGTCCTTGTCGCCGTGGGTCCACCGGGGCTCCATCCCGGGCGCCCCGAACGCCTCCCCTGGCGAGCCGTCGGACCCTGCGGGCGACGCCATGAGGTTCCCGTGTCGTCACCTGGGCGTGCCCCATACGCTCTGCGGGTGCGTTCGATCGACCCGACCGACCGTCGGGGTGGATGGACCGGCTGAGCCCCCCGCCGTGGGGTGGGAAGACCCGGGGTCCGCGCTACCCACGTCGGAGGCCGCCTCCGGACCCCTCGCGTCCGGGATCTCGCGAATTCCGTCGCGGAAAAACTGAGGGTTCTATATACCACTACGAAGTCGGGTAGGAAAGCGGGGCCCGTCGCGTGAGGATACGACGGTTCCGCGAAGGAAACCTTCGATGAAGTGGAGCCGGGATCTCGGGCGTGTGCTGGTAGGTTCGTTGGTGCTGATCATGGCCGCAGCCGCTTGGAGCGGGGTCGCGACGGCCTCGACCCCGGCTGGCCCTTCGCACCCCGTCCCGACCGCAAGCCCCGCGACGGGGGTCGGCCCGTCGGTCTGCAGCGGAGGGTGCGGCGGTACCTACGCGGCGGAGAACATCACCGCCGAGGTCACCGGCGTTCCCCAGTTCTACACGATCGGCAACAAGGGCGCGTGCCTCACGGCCCCCAACGACATCGCCGACGGCTGCCAGGTGTTCGTGCCGGTCAATCTCGCGTTCACTCAGACGTCGTCGATCGGCTGGGACATCCAGGACGTCCCCGTCGAGCCGGCGGCCCACGCCTACAGTTTCCTCGAGGCCGACGGGGCCACCGGCTTCACGGCGTCGTACAACGTCAACGAATGCAGCCTGATCTCACCGAACAACGGCTGCGAGAACAGCCCGACCCCCTCCCAGTTCAACCAGTACAACGGCCCCGGGGTCGATACCGAACCGTACTACTGGACCGTCGGTGCCGGCGGAGCCCAGACGAACTTCATCCCCGGCTGCAGCGGCGCACCCTACGGGATGATCTATGGGCCGAACGGGGCGCCGTACAACGCGTCGACGACGATCGCGCTGAGCTACTTCTGCCCCCAGGACGACGGCGGTGCCGCCGACGACGGCTCGGGCGGCAACGGTTCCGACTGGAACTACTCGGCGGGCGGTTTCGACCCGTGCCCGGCCAACGGGACCAACGATAGCGACTGTCTGAACGGTACGTTCGGCGACCTCGATCTCTCGGACGAGGCGTCGTCCGTCCCGTGCAACGGGTGCGAGACCGACATCACGTTCTCCAACGTCACCCTCCCGTTCCAGCCGCGGGACCTGAACGGCGACGGGATCCCGGACGAGGCGCTCACGCTCCCGGTCTTCCTCTGGAACGGCAGCTACACCTGGTCGGTCAACTTCACCGGCCTCGCGCCCACCGTCACCGGAGGCGCGTTCGACGTGGGCTCGGGCTCGGGGAAGACCGTCCACGGTGCCCTAGTCCTGACGCATCCGGTGCAGTTCACGGAGACCGGCCTGCCGTCCGGCGACAGTTGGTCGGTCTGGGTGAACGGCTCCGCCGCGACGACCAACGGCACGTCGATCACGCTCCCGGAGCCGAACGGCTCCCAGCCGTACTTCGTCCTCGCCTTGGCGGGGGGCTACGCCGGGGTCCTGCAGACCACGACGGGGGGACAGGCCTCGACGGGGGGCTCGTTCTACGGCAACCTCAGCGTCTCGGGGAACACGACCGTCGACCTGAACTTCCAGAAGATCGACTGGAAGGACGCCCCGCTCGCGTTCAAGGCGACGGGGCTCCCCAAGGCGTCGACGTTCTGCGTCTACGCCCGGCCCGCCGGGGACCCGCTACCGACCCAGCCGGACGTCCCGGGGAACGGGATCCCGGGGATCGCGGCGTGTTCCGGGGGCACGTCGACCGCCAAGTTCCCGAGCATCCCGGCTCAGGTGACGACCCCGGGTGGTGCCGTCGCCATGCGGGGGATCGTCAAGGTGACCCACGTCGCCTACCTCATGGCCGTCAAGGACAACTGTGGGGTCTGCCACGGGGCCCCCGCGGGGTACCTGCCCCAGAAGCCGAACGGCACCGTCAACGTCTCGGGCCACCCCGTGACGGTGAAGGTCCCGTTCACCTTCCATCCATCCTGGGCCAACTTCTCCGCGGCGGGGCTCGCCGGCGATCACCGCTGGCACGGCAAGATCCAACCCTACGCCGCCGGCGGGAAGGTCATCGGGATGGCCTCCGGCGGAGGCAGCAGCAACCACTTCGTTGTCGTGGGCCTTTCGAACGGGACCTACAACTGGAGCATCGACCCGATCCCCGGCTACACGATGGTGGTCGGGGGCGTGAGCACCTGGAACGCCCTCCTTGTCGTCGCAGGCGGGAACGTCACGCTGTCCATCAAGTTCGTCCCGGTGACCTACACCGTGACGTTCAGCGAGACCGGACTGCCCCCGGGCACGGCCTGGAGCGTGAGCATCCCCAGCGACCCGGACACCAACGACCCGACCCACGACTGGAGCAGCGTCACGTCGACGATCGCGGTGACGCTCCCGAACGGGACCGCGAAGTTCACCGTGGTTCCGGTCCCGGGGTATTCGAGCGTCGCCAAGCCCGCTGCGGTCGCGGTCCACGGCGCCCCGACGCAGGTCGTCGTGACGTTCCACGCCGGCAAGTCCGGCGCCGGGCCGCTCGAGGGCGTCTTGGGCCTCGCCGCGCTGGGCGCCGTGGCCGCGGGTTCGGTGGCCCCCCGCTCCGACCCGCGGCGTCGGGCCCCGACGAGATGAACCGGTTCTTGCGCCGGGGCCGGTGGGCGGCCCTGGCGCGTGCGGGACGTCCCCAGGAGGGGTCTTGGCCTCACGCCCCTCCGCGCGCCGCGTCCCGTATCCTTGAAGAGATGCGGCCGAGTATCGTCCTTCGCATGCGGCCACCCCGAGGGCTCACGGGCCTGAGCTGGGGAGCAGCCTGCGTGGTCGCGCTGGCCGCCCTCCTCGCGCTCCCGGGCGGGACCGGGTTGGGGGGCTACCGATCGGGCGCATCGGGGCCGACAGCGGGCGGGAGCAGCGGGGCGACGCTGGGGCTCCCCGGTTCCCCCCTCGCGTCCAGCTCGTACGAGGCGATGTTCTCCGAGACCGGACTTCCGGCGGCCACGAAGTGGACGGTGAGCCTCAACGTCACCGACACGGTCGTCAACGTGAGCTCGACGACCTCCGCCCTGAACTTCTCCGTTCCGAACGGGACGTTCGCCTTCATCGTCCCGGACCCGTCGAACGGCGGCGTCCTCTACTCGGCGTCCTCCGGCTACGGCAACGTCACGGTGAACGGCGCCAACGCGTCCGTTTCGGTGACCTTCAACGTCGCAACGCTCTACGGGGTGAGCGTCTCCGAAACGGGTCTTCCCGCCGGGACCACGTGGTCGGTCGATCTGTCCAACGACCTCACCGGCTCGCTCACCAACAGTACGACGGGCGGCTCGATCGGCTTCCGCCTCCCCAACGGGACCTACCTCTACTCGGTTACGACGAGCGACACACGGTACTCCGCTCCGGGGGGTTCGTTCCAGGTGAACGGCACGTCAGCCACGGAGCCGATCGTGTTCCGTCTCGTCACCTACGTGGTGACGTTCACGGAAACCGGGCTACCGGGCGGGACGACGTGGTACGTCAACGCCTCGGGCGGGCCGTCGCTCAGCGGGACGACGGCGAGCCTCACGACCGCGCTGCCGAACGGTAGCTACCCGTACACCGTCGCCATGGCCGCCAAGGAGTACACCGCCAAGGGCGGCACGCTGCAGGTCAACGGCGGGCCGGTCACGAAGTCCGTGCCGTTCACGCTGGTCACCTACACGGTGACGTTCGTGGAGACCGGGCTACCGGCGGGCACGATGTGGTACGCCAACATCTCGGGCGAACCCTTCCTCGGCGGCACCGGAACGTCGCTCACCACGGCGCTGCCCAACGGGAGCTACACCTACACGCTCGCCACGACCGACAAGTCGTACGCCGCCGCGGCCGGCTCGTTCCACGTCACGGGCGCCCCGGTCCCGTTCGCCCCGAAGTTCCACCTCGTGACCTACGCGGTGACGTTCACGGAGACCGGGCTCCCGAAGGGCACAACGTGGTATGTCGGCCTCTCCGGAGGGAGCCTCTCCTCCTCCCCGACCGACACGATCACGTTCAACGAGTCGAACGGGACGTACAGTTTCATCGTCACCGTCGTCGGGCATTGGGCGCCGTCGGCGGCGACGATCCCCGTCGCCGTGGCCGGTGCGGCCGTACCGAAGCTCGTCGCCTACAGCTACACCTACGCCATCGTCTTCGAGCGGCCGGCGGGCACCCCGTCCGGCGAGTCCTGGTCGGTCTCGCTCTCCGGCTCCACCCTCGTCGCGACGGCCTCGGGGCCGGCCACGACGCTCACGACCAGTTCGAACGGCGCGACGATCACGTTCGACGAGCCGAACGGCACGTACACGTCCTGGGTCCTGGTCTCGAAGCACTCGGGGTACAACTCGAGCGGCTCGTTCACGATCGACGGAGCGGGCCGGACGATCACGCCGGCGGCCCTCCCGGGCGGGGCGGGGACGATCCCGTACCTCCTCTACGGCATCGTGGCGGGCGCGGCGGTCCTCGCCGCCGTCCTTTCGGCGTTCTTCCTACGTCGGCGCCACCGGCCCGCGGCGCCGTCCCCTCCCCCCGCGCCCGTTCCGGGAGAGGTGCCCGCAGGACCGGGGACGGAGGGTCCTCCGCCAGAACCTCCCCCCCACCCCTGAGCGCGGTCCCTCCAGCGGGTCGAGCGACCCGATCGGGGCCGTGGTGACCAAGTAACCCCTCGGCCCCGCGGTCGCCGATGCACCAAGGCTTAAGATGGGTGCCCAATTGGAACGGGCATGCTCGGCTCGCGGCTGTTCTGGACGCTCGCCATCGGATCGTTCCTCGTTGTCGGCGCGATCGCGGTCCCGGTCTCGGGTCTCCTGTGGGGGCATGGCCCGGTCCTTCCCGGTGCGCATGACCGCCACGGGGGTCCCGAGGGGCCTGGGGGGACGGCGGGTCCCAGCTACTCGGTGACGTTCTCCGAGACCGGCCTGCCCAACGGGACGTCGTGGTATGTCCGGGTCTCGGGCGGCTGGGGTGCCAACGCCACGCCGTTCGCACCCGGTCCCGCCCTTGCCCCCGATTGGCACCACGGCCGGACGAACGGGTCTAACACGAGCACGATCGGCTTCGCGCTGCCCAACGGCTCGTACTGGTTCTCGGTGTTCCACGTCACGGAGAACGGCACGCTGTTCGTCCCGTCCCCGTCCTCGGGTGGGATCGGCGTCAACGGGTCGAACGTCTCCGTCGCCGTCGCGTTCGCGGCGGTCCCCCTGTACAGCGTCGTGTTCACGGAGACCGGACTCCCGAACGGAACGTTCTGGTCCGTCGGGCTGACCGGTGCCGGACAGCTCTCCGACCCCCCCTCGCCCGAGGCTGCGGCAGGCTCGCCGGCCTGGTCCGAGGGGATCTGGAACGGTACGAACGGCACGAGCGTCGGCTTCGCCCTGCCGGACGGCAACTACAGCTTCTCGGTCCCGAACGTCAGCGCGGCTGGCGGTCTCTACGTGCCGACCCCTGCCGCGGGCAACGTGACCGTGAACGGCTCGACCGTGACGGTCGACGTCGCGTTCGCGCCCGTACCGTACTTCACGGTGACGTTCGCCGAGACCGGTCTACCGACCGGGACCTCCTGGAGCGTCGCCCTGGTCGGCGGTCCGTACGTCAGCCCCGGAGACGCGCCCGCCGCTTCGCCCGGGCCGTTCTGCGGGCAATCCCAGTTCAACAGCACCACGAACACGACCGCCAACTTCACCGTCCCCGACGGCAACTACACGTTCTTCGTCGAGGTCGCCGGCAACGGGTCGGTCGTCTACGTCCCCGACCCCGCCTCCGGCAACGTCTCGGTCAACGGCAGTGACGTCGTCGTCGACGTGACGTTCAGCCCGGTCGCGCTGTACACCCTCACCTTCGCCGAGACCGGCCTCCCGAGCGGCGCCAACTGGTCGGTTGGGCTGTTCAACCAGAGCTACGGCGGGTCCTGGAACGCGTCGACGACGAGCACGGTCAACTTCACCGTCCCCAACGGGTCGTACGACTTCGCGATCGGGAACGTGAGCAACGGCAGCTCGACCTACGTCCCGTCGCCCTCCTGCGGGAACGTCACCGTCAACGGCAGCAGCGTCACGGTCGACGTCACGTTCTCGGCGGTCCTGCTCAGCAACGTCACCTTCGTCGAGTCGGGCCTACCGAACGGCACCTGGTGGTCGGTCGACCTGTTCAACGCATCCGCTGGGCCGTTCTGGAACGGCTCGACGGGCACGACGGTCAACTTCACCGTGCCGAACGGGACGTACAACTTCTCGGTCGGGAGCGGAGGGAACGGGACGCCCGTCTACGTGCCGACCCCCGCGTTCGGGACCGTCTCGGTGGACGGGAGCTCCGTCACGATCGACGTGACGTTCAGCCTGCTCGCGGTCTACCCCGTGACGTTCGTCGAGACCGGACTACCCAACGGGACCGTCTGGTTCGTCCATCTCGTCGGCGCGACCCCCGGCTGGTACTGGAACGGCTCGACGGGGACGACGGTCAACTTCACCGTGCCCAACGGGACCTACGCGTTCACGGTCTGGAGCCTGGGCAACGGGAGCGTCCCATACCTCCCGACCCCGGCGTCCGGGACCGTCACGGTCAACGGGAGCGCGGTGACGGTGACGATCGCCTTCGCCCCGGAGGTCCTCTACACCGTGACGTTCGTCGAGACCGGCCTCCCCAACGGGACCGACTGGTACGCCGCGGTCGCTCTCGGGGAGGATTGCTTCGCGTTCAACCAGTCGACCAACACGAGCCTCTCGTTCGCGCTGCCCAACGGGACCTACGCGTTCTCGGTCGGGCCGGTCTCCTCGGCGGGCGTCTTCTACGTCGCGACGCCGTCGTACGGTAACGCCACCGTCGCCGGCGGCAACGTCACCGTCGACGTGTCGTTCGCCCCGGCGAGCTAAGCGACGGACGGTCGAACGGCCGCGCGGCGGGGAGCGCCCCCGACGACCCCCTCGGGCGTCGGGGGGATCAGG
>DASPQN010000087.1:0-13443 GCA_035624925.1 Thermoplasmata archaeon | reverse complement strand
GCGGAGGGGATCAGCACGTTCGCGGCCAGCGGCGACTGCGGTGCCGCGGACGGGACCTCCGGCGTGGCCGTCAACTTCCCGGCGTCCGACCCGTTCGTCACGGGGGTCGGGGCGACCAACCTGTCCGTCGGCTCCGGCGGGGCATACCAGGGGGAGACTGCCTGGGGGGGCAACGCGAGCGGGGGCCAGGGGTCCGGCTGTAACAACCAGGGGGGTTCCGGCGGGGGGTTCTCCATCCTGCCCCACCCGTGGTGGCAGACCGGGCTGGGGACGGTCCCGGGAGCCGGGCGCGGGGTCCCGGACGTGGCAATCGTCGGGGGGAGCTCGAGCCCCGTCGTCGTCGTCTCTGGGGGCGGGGACCTGGGCCTTGCGGGGACGAGCGTCGCGACGCCGATCTGGGCCGGAATCGCCGCGACGGCGGACCAGGTCCATGGCTCCGACCTCGGGTGGCTCGACCCGGGCCTCTATCGGATCCTGGGCGGCTCGACCTACACGACGGAGTTCCACGAGATCGTCTCCGGGTCGAACGGCTATCCCGCCGGACCGGGATGGAACCCCGTGACCGGGATCGGCACGCCGTTCGTGGGTCGGCTCCTCGCCAACCTCACCGCCGGGCCGACGGCCCCGTCGTCGCTGGCCGCGTACGCCTTCGCGTCCCCCCGGTTCGGGGCGGCCCCGCTCAACGTCCGGTTCACCGTCGGGGTCCATGGCGGGAGCGGAACGTACCCTCTGGAGGGGGTGGCGTTCGGGGACGGGAACGCCTCAACCCTCGTCGCCGGGGCGGCGAACGAGACGTTCAGCTCCCCCGGGGTCTACCCGGTGCAGGCGTACGTCGTCGACTCCGCCGACAACGTCAGCGTCTCGCCACCGGTCGTGGTCGTCGTCGGCGGGGGCGGCCCGCTCACGGTCCAGCTGAACGCGACCGGCACGACGCTCCCGGTCGGGACGAACGACACGTTCACCGCGAGCGCGAGCGGGGCGAGCGGGCCGTTCCTCTACAACTTCTCGTTCGGCGACGGCGCGTTCAGCGACAACCTCACCTCCGGCACCGTCACCCACCGCTACAACGTGCCGGGGGCGTTCTGCGCCGAGGTCGTCGTCCGGACCTCGGGGCTCCGACCTGCCGGGGGGGCCAGCCTCCGCGTCCCGGTCGCCGTCGGTGGCGCGACCAGCTCGACCTGCGGCAATCCCGCCGCCCCGCTGTCGCTCGTCGTCAACGCGAGCGAGGGGGTCCGCGACGCGCCGGCCGACTTCCCGTCGTTGTTCACGACCACCGGAGGGTCGGTCGCGCCCGGCGGCCTCGCCCCGCAGATCGGCCTCGTCACGGTCGCGCCGGCGAATGCCTACACGGCGGCGTGCGAGTGCACGATCTTCCGCACCCCCGGCACGTACACGGTCCGGGAGTGGGAGAACGACACCGTCGGCGGGGAGGCGACGGCGACGACGAACGTCACGGTCGGCCCGGCGCTCAACGCGACGTTCCAGGCGTCGACGCTCACGGGTCCCGCTCCGCTCGCGGTCGCGTTCTCGGCGACCGCCACCGGCGGTGACGGCGCGAGCGCCTCCGCGACCCACTGGGCCTTCGGCAACGGCCTCGCCGCGACCGGCGCGACCGCCACGGCGACGTACACGACGCCGGGCGAGTACCTCGCGCTCGCGTCGCTCTCCGACCGGGGCCACGGCAACGCGAGCGAGGCGTTCCTGATCGATGCGACGGCGAGCGGCCCCCCGTCCGCCGGCCTGACCGCGACCGTCACCCCGGCCGTCAACGTCAGCTCCGGCACGACCGTCCACTGGAACGCGACCGCCGTCGGCCCGGCGTCCTCGACCGCCGGCGACGTCATCGCCTGGAACTTCGGCAACGGCGAGAGCGCCTTCGGGCCGGTCGCCAACGAGACGTACTTCGCCTCGGTCGACCTCCTCGCGGGGAACGAGCTCGTCGGCGCCGTGGCGCTGGAGACCCCGTACCTCGACGTGGTCGTCCGGGTCCCGGTCACCCTCCCCGGCTTCTTCGCCACCGAGGGCGGCGGGTTCGTCCCCGCGGTGGACGACCTCGTGCTCACCGGCCAGGTCTACCCGAGCTCGGGGGCCGTCCCGCTCCTCGTCACGGGCACGGCGAGCGGCTCCGGGCCGAGCGCCCTGGGGCTCTCCTGGCTGTTCGGCGACGGTGGGAGCGCGTCCGGGCCGTCCGTCGCGCACGACTACTACGGCGCCGGCGAGTTCACCGTCCGGGTCGAGGGGTACGACCGCCAGGGCGACGTCGCCTTCCGGCTCGCCTCGGTCGTCGCCAACGCGGCGCTCTCGCTCTCGGGCTGCGGCGCCCGGACGCGGGAGGGCATGGCCCCCTACACCGTCCAGTTCTCCCCGACGCCCGTCGGGGGCGCCGGTCCGCCGTACACCTACCTGTGGACGCTCCCGGACGGCACGACGCTGTCGGAGACGAACCTCACCGTCGCCTTCTCGGCCGCCGGGACGTACACCGTCAGCCTGGTCGTCACGGACGCGGCGAAGGCGATCGCCGCGTGCGTCTGGTCGGTGGTCGTGACCGTCCTTCCCGCGGTCTCGTTCCTGGACGTGGTCCTCGGGGGGACCGGCGCCGGGGTCGCTCTCGCGGTGGTCTTCCTCTGGGCGACGCGGCCCCGTCCGCCCCGAGCCCCTGCGCTGGCGGGCGGGCCGTCGACGGCCGCCCCGTCAGCCCTTGACGACGCCCAGCGGGCGGAGGCGCGCGACGCGCCGGCTGAGGCCGGCCCCCTCGGCGACCCGGACGACCTGGTCGACGTCCTTGTACGCCCCCGGCGCCTCCTCGGTGACCCCTTCCCGGGTCGCTGAGCGCACGACGATCCCCTTCTCCGAAAGGCGGCGGGTCACCTCGTCGAAGCGGAACGACCGCACCGCGGCGTGGCGGCTGAGGCGACGGCCGGCCCCGTGGCACGACGAGCCGAACGACCGCTCCATCGACCCCGGGAGGCCGGAGAGGACGTAGCTCGCGGTCCCCATGTCGCCGGGGATCAGGACCGGCTGGCCGAACCGGCGGTACCGCTCGGGGATCTCGTCGCGGCCCGCCGGGAAGGCGCGCGTCGCCCCCTTGCGGTGGACGAGGACCGGCTTCGTCGTCCCGTCCGTGCGGTGCGTCTCGGTCTTGGCGATGTTGTGGGCGACATCGTAGACGACCTCGAGGCCCAGCTCCTCGCTCGGGCGCCCGAACGTCGCGGCGAACCCGCGCCGGACCCCCGCCGTGATCATCTGGCGGTTCGCCCAGGCGAAGTTCGCGGCGGCGGCCATCGCCCCCAGGTACCGGCCCCCGTCCTCCGAGGCGACCGGGGCGCACGAGAGCTGGCGGTCGACGAGCTGCGTGCCCTCGGCGAGCAGCCGCTCGTCCATCCGGCGGATGAAGTCGGTCGCGACCTGGTGTCCCAGGCCGCGCGAGCCGGTATGGAGCATGACGACGACCTGGCCGGGGGAGAGCCCGAGCACCTCGGCGAACTCGGGGAAGAACACCTCGTCGACGGCCTGGACCTCGAGGAAGTGGTTGCCCGAGCCGAGGGTGCCGAGCTGGCGCAGGCCGCGCTTGCGAGCGCTCTCGGAGACCTCCTGGGGGGCCGCGCCCCCGAGGCGACCGCCCTCCTCCTGGTACGTCAGGTCGGCCGGGGTGCCGTTCCCCTGCTCGACCGCCCACGCGGCCCCCCCCGCGAGGACCTCGTCGACCTCGCGCGGAGCGAGCGTGCGCCCTCCGCGCGAGCCGACGCCGCTCGGGACCTCGTGGTAGAGGCGGTCGATCAGCTGGGCCAGATGGGGACGGACCTCGTCGACCGTGAGACGGGTCCGGAGCAGCCGGACGCCGCAGTTGATGTCGTAGCCGATCCCCCCCGGCGAGACGATCCCCTCGGCGAGGTCGAACGCCGCGACCCCGCCGACCGGGAAGCCGTAGCCGAAGTGGATGTCGGGCATCGCGAGGGCGTGCTGCTCGATGCCCGGGAGCGTCGCGACGTTCGCGAGCTGGAGGAGCGACGGGTCGCCGGCGACCCCCTCGAGCAGCGCGGAGCTCGAGAAGAGCCGCCCCGGCACGCGCATGCCGGGGACCTCCTCGCGACGGATCTCGTAGGTGAACTCGTCGAGCGCGACGAGCGTGGGGACGTTCGGCACGGGGGCGGGCGAGCGTCCTAGCCTACTAAACGAGGGTGCCCGGGACCGCCGTACGCCCGGGACAAATGCAGATGTACCGTCCCGACCCATGACGGGAGCGGGGAACGGTGCGGCGGCGGGCGCTCTTCTCGCTCATCAACCTCGGCGTCGCGGCCGCGGCGATCGTCGTCCTGTTCGTCTTCCCCCGCTACGCCGGCTACGCGATCTACGGGTTCCTCGGCTGGTTCGTCGTCAGCCTCTCGACCGTATGGTTCGCCCGCGGGACCCCGCAGGCCGCCGGGCCGTCCCCGCCGGCGGCAGCTCCGGCGGGCGGCGCCGCCCCCCTCGCGTCGACCGCCCGGCCCGCCACGGGACGGCCCGCCGCCCCCCCGGCGATCGGGTTCTGCATCTACTGCGCGTCGGACCTCGCCCCGGACGCCGTCCAGTGCCCGTCGTGCGGGCACGCCGTCAAGCGGGTCGACTAGCCCGGAGCGGCGGCCCCTACTTCGGGGCCAGCACGAGCATCGTCTCGCGGGCCCGCACGTTCGCCCCGTCGCGTACGCGGACGTCGCGGACGACCCCGTCGACCGGGGCCGTCACCTCGTTGCGCATCTTCATCGCTTCGAGGACGAGGAGGACAGTCCCCTTCGTCACGGCCTCGCCGTCGTGGACCCTCAGCTCGACGACCCGCCCCGGCATCGGCGGAACGACCGGGGTCGCCCCGGCAATCGTCGCCGCCGGCGGCCCGCTCGAGGGGGCGGCGAGGGCGCCGGTCGGCGCCGGGGCTGCGGGACCGGCGCCACCGGGGCGCCCGGTCGGACCCTCGGTCCGCACCGCAGCGCGCCAGCGCTCCCCGTTGACGTCGACCGGCCCCGGGGGCGACGGCTCATGCTCGGGCCAACCCGCGACGACGACCGTCTGTCCGCCAATCTCCAGCTCGACCCGCAGCGGCCCCCGGGCGACGACCGTCACCGGGTAGCTCCGTTCGCCGACGCGCACCGTCGTGAGGTCGTCGGCGACGTCGACGACCGTCGGTCTACCGTCGAGCTCGACCGTGAGCCGTACGGACCTGACCTCCCTGAGCGTGCAGGCGGGCGCGTCCCTCGTGGGCCCATGGGCTCGGGCCGGCCCGCTCGCCCCATCCCGGCCCCGGCGCGGGCGCCGGACCCTCCGCCCTCAGGGCCCCGACGACCCCGAGCGCGGCGGACGTGAGCACGTCGGCCGTCAGCCCCCGCTCGCGCGCCTCCCGGTAGGCCCGGTAGACGGCCGGGAACAGCGCGTAGCTGAGCGCCTCCGCGGTGTCCGCCGCCGGGACGAGCTGGCGGACCTCCGCGGTCTGGCGCTCGAGCTCCGGGGGGAGCAGGTCGGCCGGCCGACCGGTGATCGCCGGAGCGTCGCGCGTCACCGTCGCGACGAGCGCGGGGTCGATCGGCCCGGGCGGTTGTCCGTAGAGTCCCCGGACGTAGTCCTTCACCTCGGAGGTGACCGTCCGGTAGCGGCCGCCGCCGAGGACGTTCAGGACCGCCTGGGTGCCGACGATCTGGCTGGTCGGCGTGACGAGGGGCGGGTAGCCGAGGTCGGCCCGGACGCGGGGGACCTCCGCGAGGACCTCGGTGAGCCGACCGAGCGCCTCCTGCTCGGAGAGCTGGGAGAGGAGGTTCGAGAGCATCCCGCCCGGGACCTGGTGGGTCAGGATCCCGGGGTCGGTCTGGAGCGAGCGGACGTCGAGCAGCGGTCGGTAGTGGTCGAGCACCTTGCGGAAGTGCTCGGCGAGGTCGGCGAGCCCCCCCAGGTCGATCCGGCTGTCGTGCCCGGCGCCCCGGAGCGCCGCGACGAGCGTCTCGGTCGGCGGCTGGCTCGCCCCGCCCGCGAACGGGCTCAGCGCGCCGTCGACCGCGGCAGCCCCCGCGTCGACCGCGGCGAGGCAGGAGAGGGTCGACAGGCCGCTCGCGGAGTGGGTGTGGACGACGATCGGCAGGCCGACCTCCTGGCGGAGCGCCCGGACGAGGCCCGCCGCCTCGCCCGGCGGCAGGAACCCGCCCATGTCCTTGATGCACAGCTCGTCGGCGCCGAGCTCGGCGAGGCGGCGGCCGAGCGCGACGAACGCTTCCCGCGTGTGGACCGGGGACGCGGTGTAGCAGATCGTCCCCTGGGCGACCGCGCCGGCGCGCCGTACCGCCTCCAGGGCGACCTGCATGTTGCGCGGGTCGTTCAGCGCGTCGAACACCCGGAAGATCCCGATCCCCTGCCGTGCCGCCTCGGCGACGAACGCGCGCACGGTCTCGTCCGGATAGTGGCGGTAGCCGACGAGGTTCTGCCCCCGGAGCAGCATCTGGAGCGGGGTCCGCGGCATCGCCCGGCGGAGCGCGCGCAGCCGCTCCCACGGGTCCTCGTGCAGGTACCTAAGGCAGACGTCGAACGTCGCCCCGCCCCAGACCTCGAGGGACCGGTAGCCGACGGCGTCGAGCCGCTCGGCCGCGGGCAGCATGTCCCGCGTGCGCATCCGGGTCGCGATCAGCGACTGGTGGCCGTCCCGGAGGACCGTCTCGGTAATCCCGACCATCCGCCCGCCCCCTGCGCGGCTCAGAGCGGGATGTTCCCGTGCTTGCGGCCGGGACGGTCGTCGCGCTTCGCGGAGAGGAACTTGAGGCCGGCGACCAGGCGGGCCCGGGTCTCCGCCGGGTCGATGACGTCGTCGATGTACCCGCGCTCGGCGGCGAGGTACGGGTTGAGGAACTCCCGGGCGTACTCGCCCGCCAGGCGGGCCCGAAGGGCCTCGCGCTCGGCGTCGGGGGCCTTCTCGAGCTCGCGGCGGTAGAGGATCTGGACGGCGCCCTCCGCCCCCATCACCGCGATCTCCGCGGTCGGCCAGGCGAGGTTCAGGTCGCCGCCCAGGTGCTTCGAGCACATGACGTCGTACGCGCCGCCGTAGGCCTTGCGCAGGATCACCGTGAGGAGCGGGACGGTCGCCTCGGCGTAGGCGTAGAGCAGCTTCGCGCCGTGCCGGATGATCCCCCCGTGCTCCTGGCCGGTCCCGGGAAGGAACCCCGGCTGGTCGACGAGCGTGACGAGCGGGACGTTGAACGCGTCGCAGCACCGGACGAACCGCGCCGCCTTGATCGAGGCGTTGATGTCGAGCGTGCCGGCGAGGACCGCCGGATTGTTCGCCACGACCCCGACGGAGCGGCCGTCCAACCGGCCGAACCCGACGACGATGTTCGTCGCCCAGGCCGCGTGGACCTCGAGGAACGAGCCGACGTCGACCACGTGGTCGATCACCGCGTGGACGTCGTACGGCACCCCGGCCTCTTCCGGGACGAGGCGGGCGAGCTCGGCCGCGGCGGAGGCCGGCGGGGGCCGCGGCTCGGCGAGCGGCGGCTCCTCGAGGTTGTTGAGGGGGAGGTAGCCGAGGAGCCGGCGCGCGAGGCCGACCGCCTCGCGGTCGGAGCCGACGGTGAAGTGCGAGACGCCCGAGAGGCTCCCGTGGGCGTCCGCGCCGCCGAGGGCGTCCATCGTGACCTCCTCGCCCGTGACGGCGCGGACGACGTCCGGGCCCGTGATGAACATCTGGCCGGCCGGCTTGGCCATCACGACGAAGTCGGTGATCGCGGGCGAATAGACCGCCCCGCCGGCGCACGGCCCGAGGACGAGGGAGACCTGCGGGACGACCCCGCTGAGGAGGACGTTGCGGAAGAACACCTCCCCGTAGCCGGCGAGGCTCTGCACGCCTTCCTGGATCCTCGCCCCGCCCGAGTCGTTGAGCCCGACGACCGGCACGCCCGCCTTCAGGGCGGTCTCCATCAGTTTCACGATCTTGCTCGCGTGGGCCTCGCCGAGGGCCCCGCCGAACACCGTCACGTCCTGCGCGAACGCGCAGACGGGCCGTCCGTCGACCTCGCCCCAACCGGTGACGACCCCGTCGCCGGGGACGCGCCGCTCGGCGAGGCCGAACTTGTCGCCCCGGTGCAGCACGAACGGGTCGGTCTCCCAGAACGTCCCGGGGTCGAAGAACGCCTCGAGGCGCTCGCGCGCCGTCAGCTTCCCCGCGGCATGGTGGCGCTGGACCCGCTCGGCGCCCCCGCCCTCGCGGACCGCCCGCCGAAGGACGTTCCACCGGTCGAACCGTTCGCTCACCGTCCGACCCCCAGGTGCACGTCGCCGGCAAGCACCGTGCCGGAGCCGTCCGGTCCCTGGACCTCGAGCCCCCCGTCCGCCCGAACCCCCACCACGACCCCGGCGGCCACGCCGTCGACGGTCACCGGCTCGCCGACCCCGTAGAGGAGGCCCCGCACGCGGGCGAGGACCGCCCGGTCCCCGTTCGGTTCGGCGAGGGCCCGTCGCGCGGTCACCGCCGCGCGGACGACGACCGTCTCCAGGCGGTCGAGGGCCACCGGCCCGGGCGTCAGGGCCTCCAGGGCGACCGAGCGGGTCGCGACCTCCGGCGGCCACCCCGAGGCTCCGCCGCAGGCGTTGACCCCGATCCCGACGACGGCGGCGGCTTCGCTGCCGTCCCGGGCCCGGACCAGGTCGACCAGGACCCCGGCGAGCTTGCGCGGCGTCCCCGCGCCGTCGACCGCGAGGAGGTCGTTCGGCCACTTGAGGCGGAGACGGACGCCGTACTCCGCGGAGATCGCGTCCGCGACCTCCACGCCTACGGCGAGCGGGAGCAACGTCGGGGCCGCCGGAGCGCGCAGGATGACGGACAGATAGAGGCCGCCGCTCGGGGACGCCCAACGGCGGTCCCCCCGACCCCGGCCCCGGGTCTGCCGAGCGGCGACGACGACCGACCCCTCCTCAGCGCCGTCGCGCGCGAGCTCGATCGCCCGGTCCTGGGTCGACGGAAGCTCCGGATAGACCTCACGCCGTGCCATCGCCCCGGCCCGGCGTCACGAGGGAGAGGCGGCCTTAACGGTTGGGGAGAACCGTGCTCGAGACGAGTCTCCCCAGGTCGCCGGAGCGGCCCCGGCTCCCTCGGCCCGCCCGGGACCCTGCGGGGGACGGCGATGGCCCGCCCGTTCCTCGGTCGACGGCGTCCACGCCTTCGGGCCGGTCCCCACGCGCGGGGCCGGCGGCGGAGGGCGGGAGCCGGCCTACCGGTCGGTCTGGGCCGGGACCGCCGCCGCTACGGGGGCATCGCCCCAGTGGCTCGCGGCGAACGTGACGTCGACGGTCGGGGGCGACGCCCCGCTGACGTTGAGCGACCCCGTCGAGTTGTTCGTGGCGCGGTAGCCGTGGACGTGGCCGACGAAGAACCAGTAGGTGCCGTTCGTGAGCGAGAACGTGATCGTCGTCCCGTTCGAGGTCTCGACCTGCGTCGTCCCGCCGCTCGACCCCCAGCCGCCCCACGAGCCGACGACGACGGTCCAGTTCGTCCCGTTCGGCAGCCCCGACTCGGTGAACGTCACCGTGTAGGTCACGAGCTTGACGAAGACGATCGAGATCGTCGCCGGCGAGGCTCCCGAGACGTTGAACGTCCCGCGGGAGCCGTTGTCCGCGATGCCGTAGCCGGGGACCCGGAGCACGTCGTAGCGGTAGCTCCCGTTCCCGAGGGCGAGGGTGAGCGTGCTGTTGGAGGTCGTCTCGGCCCCGTGGTGGTGGCCGTGGTGGTGGAAGCCTCCCCCACCCGCGACGATCACGCTCCAGTTGGTCCCCGCCGGTAGGCCGGTCTCGGCGAACGTGACGTTGTAGAGCGTCGGGGA
Organism: Thermoplasmata archaeon; assembly: GCA_035624925.1. GTDB lineage: Archaea > Thermoplasmatota > Thermoplasmata > Lutacidiplasmatales > UBA184 > Lutacidiplasma. Next base: position 3,622 of record DASPQN010000087.1, on the reverse strand, counting down.
GGTGGGCGAGGAGAAGTTCACGTCGACCGTGGCCGGGGACGAGCCGTTGACGGTCACGGTCCCGCGGCTGCCGTTGACGGCGAAGAACCCGGCCGCGTGGGCGAAGTAGCGGAACGTCCCGTTCGGCAGCGAGAACGTGATCGTCGTCCCGTTGGAGCTCCCCTCGAGGGAGCCGTGGTCCCCCCAGCCGCGGCCGAAGTCGGCGCGGAAGTCCCGGCCGAAGCCGCCCTCAGGGTGGAGCCGGACGGTCCAGTTCGTGCCCGCCGGAAGGCCGTGCTCGGTGAACGTCACCGTGTAGGTCGTCGGGACGGAGAACGTGACGCTGATCGGCGCCGGGGAGCCCCCGGAGACGTTGAACGTGCCGCGCGAGCCGTTGGTGAGGTCGTAGCCGCGGACGTCCCGGACATGGTAGCGGTAGGTGCCGTTCGGCAACGAGAACGTGATCGACGCGTTGCTCGAGGTCTGGTACGCGTGGGAGCCGGACGACCAGTCCCCCTCGCCGTGGACGAAGACGCTCCAGTTGGTCCCCGCGGCGAGGCCGGTCTCCGTGAACGTGACGTTGTAGGTCGGCCCGGTCGCTCCCTGGCGGGAGCCGCCGGAACCGTGGGCGGCCGAAACGCCGGCGTACGCGAACGACGACACGACGGCGAGCAGCAAGGCGACGGTGCCCCACTTGACGGCTCGGCTGGCGAACATCGCGGTTTCGAAACCGGGGCCCTATAAGTGCCTTGGTACATCCCCCGGCACGGGGCTAAACGGTGCCCCTCGGCCCCTCGTCGGCGCGGGCCCCCAGGACCCGCGCAAGCATGGAGGGGGCGCCCCGCTCGAAGGGTTCATCTGCGCCCCCTCTACGCCCGACCGATGAGCTGCACCGCCGACCTCCTGACGAGCGTGTCGACGTCCGTCGAGGGCGAGCTGCGCCCCCGGCTCCAGGGCCTGTTCGGGGGCATGATCCGGGCCTACCTGCCCCAGACCTGGGTCTTCCGGACCGAGCTCGACGTCGCCTCGCTCGTCGTCGACCGCGACGGGCATGCGTCGGTCGTCCGGGCCGCGGCCCCCGGGCCGGACGTGACGATCGAGGTCGGTCACGACCGACTGAGGGCGGCGCTCACGACCCGGCGTCGGGACGGGCTCCCCGCGGGCCCGATGACCGTGACCCCCCACACCGCGAAGGGCCGGGCCGCGTTCGACTACCTGCGGGGCCGGTTGGGCCTCTGAGCCGGCCGCCGTGCGCCTCGGCGCCCGACGGGCGGCTCAGCCGATCTCCCGCAGGCGACCGACCATCTTGACGACCGCGCGGACGGCGTTCGCGGCGTTCTCGATCCGGTCCTGCGCCTGGAGCCGACTCTCGCCCGGTCCCGAGATCCCGAGCCCGACGGGCTTGCCCGTCTCGACGGCGAGGTCGGCGAGCTTCCGCGACGCCTGCTGCATGACGACCTCGTCGTGCTGGGTCTCCCCCTCGATGACCGCCCCGAGCGCGACGACCGCGTCGACGTCCGGGCGCTCGAGGAGGCGCTTCGCCGCGAGCGGGATGTCGAAGACCCCCGGCGTCTTGACGACCGGGCCGAGGCTGGCGCCGAGGAAGCTGACCTCCTCCTTCGCCCGCTCCAGCATGAGCAGCGTCACGTCGAAGTTGAACTCGCTCACCGCGATCGCGATCCGGATCCCGTCCCTCGTCCCCGTGCTTTTCGGCATCGTCGTCTTCCCCGTTCCCCCTACCGCGTCCTCCGCGCCGGTCCGGCGTCCGGGAACCCCTGGCGGAGCCCCGTGCCGGCGTGGCGGGAGAGCGTGGACGGGTGGACCAGCATCGCGTAGGCGTTGAGGGCATGCTCCTCGGCGCGGCGCCGGCCGAGCGTCTCGAGCTCGGCGTCGTCGCGCGCCTCCCCCTCGAAGACGAAGCACTCGACGATCGGCTTCGCCTCCAGGACCGACGTGAACAAGAGACCGAGCGACGCCTCGTGCGCGCACGTCTTGTCGTACTCGGCCCGGCCGGGCATCCCGAGCGCGAGGCAGAGGTCGACCCCGTCCTGCTGGAACAGCTGCCGGCAGGCGACGGGCAGGTCCTTGATCCCCGGGACGGTCCGACGGACGACGCGGAAGCCGGTGCCGGCCGCGCCGAGCGCCCGGACGGCGTAGCGCGCGAGGTCCACGCGCGCGAACGTCGTGTCGGCGACGCCGACCTTCCTCACGACCGCGCCTCCGGCGGAGGCGGGCCGCGCTCGAGGATCTTGTCGACGATCCGGCGGGTCGCGAGCTCGTTGTGCTGGAGCGGCCCGATCCGGACGACCTTCACCGGCACCCCGCGCCGCGCGCACTCGCGCTCGACCTCCTTCTCGTTCCAGACCTGGTCGTAGCCGAGGGCGATCACCTTCGGCCGCTCGCTCACGACCGTCTCGTAGATGTCGGTCGTCGAGCCGAGGATCGCGCGGTCGACCGGCTTGAGCGCCTCGACCATCTCGCGGCGGATGTGCTCGGGGACGTACGGCTCGTGCTTCAGGCGGCGCGCGGTCTGGTCCCGGGCGACCACGACCACGAGCTCGTCGCCGAGCTTGCGCGCCTCCGTGAGGAAGTAGAGGTGGCCCGGGTGGAGGAGGTCGAAGACCCCCGTCGCCATCACGCGGACGACCATCGGTGCCAGGCCTCGACGACCGCCCGCCCCTCGAGGAACGGCCAGCCGTGCGCGTCGGCGTACTCCCGTGCGGCCTCCGGCGAGCGGGCCCCGCCGGAGTCGCCGAGCATCTCGCAGACCGTGACCGATTCCGAGAGCCCGGCCATGCGGGCGAGCGACACCGAGAGCTCCGTATGACCCTTCCGCTCGCCGAGGAGGCGCGGGGCGGCGTAGATCACCGGGAGATGGCCGGGCGAGCTGAACTCGGCGACGAACCGGCGGCGGAGCGCCTCGTCGGAGAGCGCGGGAGCGTCCCGGGCGAGCTCCCCGACCGCGCGGATGGCCGTCGCCCGGTCGTTGTCGGGGATCCCCGTGTACGTCGCCCGGTGGTGGAGGTGGACGCCGAACGGGCTCCGCCGGTCGTAGCGCAGCTCCTCGCGCGCGAGGGGGCCGAGGATCGGGTAGTCGCGCCTCGCGTGCGCGAGCAGCTCGGCGTAGAACGGCAGGTGGAGGCGCCGGCGCAGCTCATCGGAGATCGCCGCGCAGATCCACCCTCCCGCGTCCCGCCGCAGGAGGCGGACGAGCTCGGGCGTCGCCCGCTCGCTCAGGATGATGAGGTCGGTCTCCCCCTCGCGGTCGGCGGCGTCGAACAGGAGGACCGGCTCGCCCGAGCCGAGCGCCCGCGCCGCCGCGGCGAGCGCGGGCGGGACGGCGGGCTTCAGCTCGGCCCCGAGCACGCCGGCGTCGAGCCGCGGCGGGAAGATAAAACGAGCGTAACTACTCAAAAAAGGGTTGATGGTCCCGAGGGGGAAGCGGGGCGCGAGCGACGTCGACCGGTCGGACCCCTGACCCCGAACGTCCCGCGCGAACGCGGGCGTTCTAGGAGGTGATCCATCTGCAGGTTCCCCTACAGATACCTTGTTACGACTTAGTCCCCCTTGCTGAACCGAAGTTCGAGCGACCCAGATGAGCCACCCTCACTCCGACCCAACTCGGATGACTTGACGGGCGGTG
>DASPQN010000086.1:0-7740 GCA_035624925.1 Thermoplasmata archaeon | reverse complement strand
CAACCTCTTCCGGCGCGAGCTCGGGCTCGAGCCGGTCGACTACGGGGCCGCGGCCGTCGCTTCGGCCGGGCCGGAGCCCGCCCGGCAGCGTCGCCTCGACTGAGCCCTCGGCCCGCTGCCCGCCCGGCTTCGGGCCCCGGGCTCGACGGCGCGGAGCCGGGCCCGGCGGGACCGGCTTCGGGCGGCCAGCGTCCCGCCGGACGGAGGAGCGCCTTGCCGTGGCGGAAAACGGAGGTTCCGGACCCTGAAGGGTCCGGAAGGGGGAAGGGGTTCGCCCAACCGAGCTGGAGCGCCTACTTTCCCGACACGCCGCCGGAGGCTCCCGGGCCTTCGCTCGCGGGGGGTTCCTGCCAGGCCGTCGCGGGGGCGGGGGTGGGCATGCGGGGCTTGCGCAGCAGCGCCACAATGCCGATGACCACCGCGAGCGCCGCCAGACCCAGCGCGATCGCCACGTCCTCGTTGAACGTCGTGTTCGACACGTACGAGGGGGTCGACGGGGTCGTCGGGGCCACGGTCGAGGCGTACGCGATCGCGACCGTGTAGTTCCCGCTCACCGCAGCCGTGCCGCTCGACGGGGAGACGCTGTAGCCCGAGACGGCGTCGACCTGGTAGGCGTACGTCCCCGCCGTCACCGTGAAGGTGAGGCTGGAGCCCGTCGTGGTCTTCTGGACCCCGTCAAAGACCGCCGTCCAGCTCGTCCCCGACGCAAGACCGGTCTCGTTGAGCCAGACCGTGTACGTCGGCGCCGGCGGGACCGCCGTCGACGTGTAGGTCGCCGAAAGGACGTAGTTGCCGCCGACCGTCGCCGTGCCGCTCGAGGGAGAGACGCTGTAGCCCGAGACCGCACCGACCTGGTAGGCGTACGTCCCCGCCGTCACCGTGAAGGTGAGGCTCGTGCCGGTGCCGCTCTCGGCGACCCCATCGAAGATCGCCGACCAGCTCGTCCCCGACGCGAGACCGCTCTCCTTGATCGTCACCGTGTACGTCGGGGGCGGAGGGACGACCGTCGAGCTGTACGTCACGGAGAGGACGTAATTGCCGCCGACCGTCGCTGTGCCGCTCGAGGGCGAGACGCTGTAGCCCGAGACCGCGCCGACCTGGTAGGCGTACGTCCCCGCCGTCACCGTGAAGGTGAGGCTCGTGCCGGTGCCGCTCTCGGCGACCCCGTCGAAGATCGCCGACCAGCTCGTCCCGGCCGCGAGGCCGCTCTCCTCGATCGTCACGGTGTACGTCGGCAGCACCGTCGAGGTGAACGACAGCGGGACCAGGTAGTTGCCGGCGACCGAGACGGACCCGGCCGAGGGGCTCGCCGCCCAACCGGACGGCGCGAGGACCGTGTAGCTGTACGTCCCGCTCACGACCGCATAGGTCAGGGTCGAGCCGGTGCCGCTCTCAAGGACCCCGTTCAGCACCACCGACCAGCTCGTCGCCGAGGGCAGGCCACCCTCCGAGAACGTCACGGTGTAGAGCTGCGAGAAGTCGACGACGACGTCCAGCGCGCTGGTCGTGACGACGACCGCACCGGACGACGGCGAGATCGACCAGCCGGCGACGGCGCCGACCGAGTAGGCGTAGGTGCCCGGGTACTCGTTGAAGACGATCGAGCCGCCGACCGTCGTCTGGGTCACGCCGTTGAGCGTCACCGACCAGCTCGCCCCGGACGTGAGACCGCTCGCCTCGAACGTCACGGCGAACGTGCCTTCCGGGGCGCCCAGCGGGTGGTAGTCCCAGGCTCCGCTCGAGATGTAGTACGGGGCGAGCACGCCGTCCGCGTAGGTGTGCCAGTCGGCCCAGTAGTTGCCGATCTCCTCCGAGTTGTTGAACGCGTTGTCGGACTGGGCGCTGTAGGCCTGGATGTGGGTCGCGTTGTACGTCCCCGTCGCGCCGTTGTTGCCGAGGAAGTCGTTGTTGTAGACGAGGTTGCCGTAGCTGTCGACCAGCAGCGCCACGCCGTAGCTCGAGTCGTTCACGAACGAGCTGCTGGTGATGACGTTCCCGAAGCTCGCGTTGACGAGCTCGACCCCGTAGGTCTGCTCGCCGCGGAACGAGCTGTCCACGATCAGGTTCCCGCGGGCCTGGTAGGTCACGTGGGACTCGCAGAGGTCGATGCAGACCGTGGCCGAGCCGAGCAGGGCGCCGACCTCGTCCTCGTAGCCGGAGATCCCCGAGAACTCGGAGTACGCCGTCCCGTTGAGCAGCAGGCCGAACTCCCCGTAGGAAGCGTTCACGTTCTGGACGAACAGATCGACCGAGGCGTTGTCGTACAGCCCGGCCGGATAGTCGGTCGCAAGGACGTTGGAGACCGTCGAGTCGACCGTCCCCGCGGAGACCACCGCGGAGGTCGGGAGGCCGAGGACGAGCCGGTAGAGCCAGGGGCTGGTCGTGTACGGGTCGGTCGCGACGACGTGGTTCGCGTGGACCTGGACCGAATTGAGCAGCGCGACGCCGACCGACCAACCGCTCGCCGAGGTGTTGTTCGCCCAGCTTGCGTTGTCGGAGACGAACGCGACGCCGACCGAGACGTTCGTCGCGGTCGTGTTCCGGACGGAGACGTTCGCCGAGGCGATCACGCCGACGCCGATCGCCGTGTCGTTCGCGGTCGTGTTCCAGATCCACGCGTACGTGATGTTCTGGCCCTCGACGCCGATCGAGTTCGGGTCGTTCGCGGTCGTGTTCCAGGCCCAGAGACCCTCGGAGTTGATCAGGACGGTCCCTGCGGACCCGCCGCTCGCCGAGACGTTCCAGACCTCGATGCCCTCCGAGTAGACGACGCCGACGCCCAGGGCGTCCCGTGTCGCGGAGACGTTGTGGACGGCGATCCCGATCGAATCGTTCACCAGCACCCCGATGTCGTCGGTCCCTCCGGTCGCCGTGACGTTCGAGACGCCGTCGGACTCAGAGACGTTGGTGACGTTGACCCCGTAGGCGTCGCCGGACGAGGAGACGTTCGCGACGGTGCTGTCGTACGACGCGTTGAGCGCGACGCCCGTCGACGGCGCAAGGATCGAGGTCGAGTTCGATGTGACGTAGCGGGCGTGGAGGTCGGCGGCGTGCAGCCCGAGCACCCCCATCGCGCCGTTGACCGCGGCGACGTACGTCACGTTGGTCAGGCCCTCGACGGGCCGGACATCCGCGACCCCCAGGCTCCGGTTCGCGTAGACGTCCGAGATGTTCGCGGTACCGAAGAAGCCGACGGCCACCCCGACGCTGAAGTTGTAGGCACTGACCTCGTCGACGTTCGCGTTGTTCCCGAACTCGAAGATCGCGCCGGCCGAGTTGTTCAGGAGCAGTTCGAACGCGTCCGTGTTGACCGATTCGAGGAACGTCGCCGCGGTCGAGTCGTTGGCTTCGAAGAAGCCGAACGTCGTGTTGGCCAGCAGTTCGCCGGAGAACCCTGTCGAGGTGTCGTTGGCGAAGAGATAACCGACCGTGGTGTTCGTGTCGTTGTACGCTCCCACGCCGGTCGAACCGTCGTACGCTTCGACATAGAAGACCGCGGTGTCGTTCGTGGCGTTGAGATAGACACCCTCCGCGTCCACCGCGAGGACGTCCTGGATCCACGAGGCGTTCGCGGCCTGGCCGTAGAACCCCGTCGACGCCGCGGTCGCGTTGAGGTAGTAGTACGTCCCGCCCAGGCTCCCGAAGTTCAGCACGCCGACCCCATAGACCACGGACGAGACGTTCGTCACGTAGGCGTCCGGCGAGTCGGCTAGCGTCAGCGCCACGGCCAGGCCCGAGGCCGAGTTGCGCATCTCGAGGTCCGGTGAGCTCGCGGCCCAGACCCCGAAGCTGTCGAACGGCAGGCCGATGATGCTGTAGGCCACCGCCTCGACGTTGACCACGATCGCCCCGGTGACGTTCCAGAGCGAGACCGCCCCGCCTCCGGCGAGATGCGTGGGCATCTCCCATCCGAGCAGGACGAGGTTCTCGAACACCGCGCCCGAGCCGTCCCAATCCGCGATCTCCGACCCGTAGTACCAGAGGTCCACGTAGCCGGACGGGACCTCGGCGAGGTAGCACGTGCCGGTGGTCGCGACGCTGCACACGCCGCCGGAGCTGTCCGGACCTTGCGTGACGTTGCTCACCACGAGCGGCGCCCCGATGGCGTACGCCCAGAACAGGTCGAACTCGGGGAAGCCGTAGTCGTTCAGGTGGTTGAACGTCAGGTTGACGTCCACGACGAGGTTGGCGAACGTGTACGCGCCCGAGGTCCAGCCGGTGGCGTCCTTCGCGAGCGCCAGGGCCTGCGCCGGCCCGTCCATGTAGATCGGGGCGTTCCACGAGCCGGGGTGCGCGGTCATGCTGGGGACCCAACCGATCTCGGCGCCGGCTACCCACCAGGCCGCGGGGATGGAGACGTTGTCCTGATCGAACCCGTCGGCGAAGGCCGTGACGCCGTAGCCGACCGTAGGGGACGGCGGCAGCCAGGTCCACGCCGTGCCGTTCTCGGCCGACGGGAAGTAGCTGAGGTTCCAGAGCGAGGAGGTGCCCGTCCCGACGAAGTCGAACGCGTACGACGGGTTGTTGAAGATGGTGAACTTCGTGCTGCCGGTCGGGACCCCGTTGGTCGTGTTCCAGAGGCCGTAGAGGATCGACGGGCCCTGGTTGACGTACTCCGTCGAGCCGCTCCACCAGCCGGCGAAGCCGATCGAGGTCTCCCCGGTGTCGGCGCCGTAGTCGTAGGCGGCCTCGGCCGGGGTCCACGTCGAGCCCAGGTAATAGTCGAGGGTCATCGACCCGCTCAGGTTGCCGATGACGGCGTTCGATCCGTCGCCCGGGCCCCCGAAGACCAGCTCGGCGTCGTAGAGCGGACCCTGGTAGGGGCCGGCGTAGTAGGTCGCCACGTGACCGTCAATGAGGTAGTTCGGGGTGTGCAGCGGCAGGGCCCCCGTCGGCTTGGAGTTGAAGACCACGGTGTCGTAGATGCCGGTGAAGACCGTCGCGCCTTCCGTGACGTGGTAGCCGAACTTGACCGTCGTTCGGCCGTTCACGTTCGACGCGTTGTTGTAGAGGTCGATGGTCACTGGGAACGCTAGCGGGAGCTTCGGACCGAAGTCGTAGTAGAAGACCCCGGGCTCCCACGTCCCGTTGTAGGAGTACAGCGTGCTGAGGTTCAGGCTCGCGTTGGTCGAGGTGAAGTTCCAGACGTTGTCGATGAACTGGAGGGTGCTGCCGGAGAAGTCGACGACGTTCTGGGTCCAGAAGACGCCGGCGTTCGACCCGGGGTACGAGACGTTCGTGACGACCGTGTTGAGCTGAACCCCCGACTGCCAGGGCGTGGACTCGGCGCTGGGGCTCAGGCCGTTCCAGTAGTAGGCGCCCGTGTCCTGGAAGAGCGGCCCGGCGGTCGCATTGTAGCCGTCCAGCGTGAGACTTCCGAGGACGTCAGGGGTGTAGACCGCGTAGGGGCCGCCCGAGCTGAGCCCGAGGTCGGCGATCCCCATCGGGGCTGGCGAGACGGCGTAGGTCGGCGTCACCTGGGCTATCCCCTTCGCGGAGAGCAGGTGCGTGTTAGGGAGGTAGGCCGCCCGCGCGGGCACCGTCCCCTCGGCGATTGCCCGCTGGGCTGCGGCGACCGGCGCGGAGTCAGGGACCCCGGCGAACGTTCGGTTGATCTTGGCCAGCGCGGCGGTCAGCGCGCTGCCGTGGAGGCCCGAGAGCGCGGCAGCCGCGCTGGAGCCACTGAACAGGGAGGAGGAATGAAGCGTGCTGGGGGCAGGCACGCTCGGGGTTGAGATGAGGGACGACGCGAGGGACGCGGCGGGGCTGGGCACGTGAGGGATCGGGGTGTCCGTGAGGCGCGCAGCGAGCCCCGAGCGGGCGCTGCCGCCCGTCAGTGCGGCGACCGAGGCGCCCGAGCTCGCTACCGGCACGCCGCGGCCAGCGTGGTCCGTAAGCAGGGCGCCGGACGGAACGACCATCAGGGCGGCGACAAGCACGACGATTGGCAGGATCCAGACCTTTTTCCCGGCGAGCGGTGACGCTACCATGGCTGGCCGCCCACCCTCGCCCCCCTACTATAAGCGTTATGGCGCGCAGGACGCCGCCGAACAGGGTCCTACCCCGCAGGTCGTGCCGCCGCGGGCCGGGCGGATCGATCCGGTTCGAGCGTCGTCCCGCGGGCGGACCTGACGGCGAGCCGCCGTGGCGTATCACCGAAAGCGACGCGCAACGTCGGTCCAAGAACGCACGATCCTCTCAGGAGGTACGCTTGCGGGATCGACCTGACCTCGCAGGTAGCCGTTGAGGTCTCGGAGCCCGACGTACCACCACGCCTCGAGCCCCGCGGTGCGGGCCCCCCGCAGGTCGTACTCCAGGTCGCCTAGGTGAGCGACGCGGGCGGGCGGGACGCCGAGGAAGCGGCAGACCTGCCGGAACGGCCGCGGGGACGGCTTCGCCCACGGGTGTTCGCAGGAGAGAAAGACGGCCCGGAACCGAGGAAGGAGGCCCAGTCGGTCGAGGACTACCCGGGCTGCGTCCCCGCTTTCGTGGAGGACGTTCGAGACGAGCGCGAGGGGGACCGACGCGTCCGCGAGGGCGCGAAGCGCCTCGGCGGCTCCGGGAGCGACCTCCACGCGGGTTCGGAGCAACGCCCGGTCCAGCTCCGCCGCGACGCCGTCGAACCGGGGTGCGACACCGGCCCATCGCCCGAGGACGCGGAGCTGCTCCGGGATCGCGGGGGTGGTGCCCGCCGCCTCGCGCCGCAATACCCACGCCTCCCGCCGCTGGAGCAGGGTCAGGGCCACCGACCTCGACACGCCCCGTCGCATCAGCGCCCCGACCCAGACCCGGCGGCGCCGAGCGGCCAGCCGGCGGTGCTCGGCCGGCGAGACGTAGATGAGGGTGTACCACGCGTCGGTGGACAGCGCCGTCGGAGGCGCGGCACCGCCGCCGCTCCCGCGCTGCCGCGAGCGGGCCGGTCGCCTCAACGGCCGGACCCCCGACCATGGCGGCGGACCTCGACCCGCACGGAGTCCCGTGTCACCCGCGCCAGCCGCATCCCGACTCCATGCCTCCAGGGACGCCCGCTCCCGCCGGAATCAGCGGGCGAACCGCTGCTCCATCACGAACGGGAGCACCCCGCCCGCGCGGTAGTGCGCGAGCTCGACCTGCGAGGCGAGGCGCACGACGACGGTGAACTCCCGGGCCGTGCCACCGTCGGAGGCCGCGACGACGCGGACCTCAGCCCCCGGGCCGAACGTCGAGCCCGGGGCGACCGAGAGCGCGAACCGCTCGCGGCCGCTCAGGCCGAGCCCCTTCCAGCTCTCCCCCGGACGGAAGGCGAGCGGCAGGACCCCCATCTCGACCAGGTTCGAGCGGTGGATCCGCTCGTAGCTCTCCGCGATCACCGCGCCTACGCCGAGGAGGCGGGGCCCCTTCGCGGCCCAGTCGCGCGAGCTCCCCTGGCCGTAGCTCTTGCCGGCCAGCACCACCAGCGGTACGCCGTCCGCCCGGTACCGCTCGGCCGCATCAAAGACCGTCGCCGGCTCGCCGCTCGGGACATGCACGGTGTAGCCGCCCTCCTTCGGCGCGACGAGCTCGTTGCGGAGCCTCACGTTCGCGAACGTCCCCCGGACCATCACCTCGTGGTGGCCGCGACGGGATCCGTAGGTGTTGAACTCCGGTACCGGGACCCCGTGGGCGAGGAGGTAGGCCCCCGCCGGCGACTCCGGCGGGATCTCCCCGGCGGGCGAGATGTGGTCGGTCGAGACCTTGTCCCCGAGGACGAGGAGGGCGCGC
>DASPQN010000085.1:0-16607 GCA_035624925.1 Thermoplasmata archaeon | reverse complement strand
CTACGAGCGGGTCCTGGTCCGCGGCCTCAATGTCGCGCGCGTGCGCGAGCGCGGCCTCTCGGTGGAGGACCTCGTCGCCGAGCCGGGGTCGACCCGCGCCCCGGAGCCGTACCGCCTCGCCGACCGGATGCTCTCGGACCTCGCGGGGATCGACGCGCCGTTCCGGCTCGTCATCGACTCGCTCGACTTCTTCTTCGAGGTCCTCGGCCCGAAGGACGTGATGAAGGTCGCGCGCGAGGTCCGCCACTGCTGCCGCACGATCGGCGGGCAGGCCCTCCTCGCCGTCCATTCCCCCCGGCAAGAGGGGGCGATGGTCGACGGCCTGCTGGTCGACCTCGCCGACCTCGTCCTCGAGCTCCGGGCCGAGCCGAGCGGCGACCGGTTCCGCCACACGCTCCTGGTCGAACGCGTCGGCCACCGCCCCGACCTCGCCCGCGTCCTGCGGGTGCGGCTCGGGGAGGGCGGCTGGGAGTTCGGGGACAAGGCCGTCCCCGAACGTTAGCCGCCTACGCCCGCGCCACCGAACCTTTATCGACCGGGCACGGCCTCCGACGGAGAGCGACCGTGCAGGACGTCCTCCTCCGAACGCTCGAGAAGGTCGAGCTCCGTCAGCCGATCCTGGTGGAAGGCCTCCCGGGCGTCGGCAACGTCGGGAAGCTCGCGGCCGACTACCTGCGCGAGCAGCTCGGCGCGAAGCCCCTCGCGACGATCTACTCGAAGTTCTTCCCGCCCCAGGTCTACGTCAGCGAGACCGGGATCGTGCGCCTCGTCTCGAACGACCTCGCCTACTGGAAGGCCCCCGTGGGCGCGCCGCACGACCTCCTCATCCTCGGCGGCGACTACCAGGGGATCAGCCCCGAGGGACAGTACGAGATCACCGAGCGGGTCCTGGACTACTGCGCCCAGCTCGGGGTCAAGCAGGTCTACACCCTCGCCGGGTTCGCGCAGGGCCGCTCCGTCGAGGAGCCGAAGGTCCTGGGCGCCGCCACGTCGCCCGCGTTGGTCGACGCGATGAAGAAGGTCGGCGTCGTCTTCTCGCGCAACGACCCCGGGGGCGGCCTGATCGGCGCGAGCGGGCTGTTCCTGGGCCTCGGCCGCCTGTTCGGCATGGAAGGGGTCTGCCTGATGGGCGAGACGAGCGGCTACTTCGTCGACCCCCACAGCGCCGGCGCGGTCCTCAAGGTCCTGTCGAAGGTCCTCAAGGTCGAGCTCGACCTCACCGCGCTCGAGGAGAAGGCGCACGAGATCGACAAGATCGCCCAGCGGATCCACGACGCCGAGCAGCGGGGAGCCGAGCCCGGCCCGGGCGGCCCCGGCGCGCCGCGCGAGGACCTCGGCTACATCGGGTAGACGCCGGGGGACCCCCGTGCCGCCCGACGACCGCCTCCCCGTCCCGACCCCGGTCCCGGCCAACGCCGTCCGCCTCCTGCGAGCGCGCTCCGAACCGGACGGGTTCGTCCCGTTCGACCGGTACATGGACGTCGCGCTCTACGGCGCGGAGGTCGGGTACTACGCCCGGGACCGGTCGCCGTTCGGCCCGCGGGGCGATTTCTATACGGCTCCTCAGGTCCACCCGGTCTTCGCGCGCACGCTCGCGGCCCGCATCGCCCAGGTCCGCGCGGAGCTCGGTCCGGAACGTCCGTTCCGGGTCGTCGACCTCGGGGCCGGCGACGGCACGCTCCTCGCTGGCATCGTCCGGGCCTTGGGCGAGCGGGGCGCCGTGGCGGGCGTCGAGGCGGTCGTCACCGACCGATCGCCTGCGCGACGGTCCGCGGCCGCGGAGGCGGTGAGCCGCGTCGCACCGCACGTCGGGGTCTCCGTCCGGTCCGTCGGCTCGGTGGCCGAGCTCGGACCGGTGTGCGGCGTCGTCCTCGCGAACGAGCTGCTGGACGCCCAGCCCGTGCGTCGCATCGCCTGGGACGGGAGCGGCTGGCGCGAGCTGGGCTTCCGCCTGGAGGGGGACCGGCTCCTCGCCGCCGAGCGGCCCCTCCACGTCCCGGTGCCACGACCACCACTTCCGTCCCTGGGCGAGGACGACGCGGGGACGGTCCTCGAGGTCTCGCCGGCCGCGGAGGCGATCGTCCGGGAGGTCGCCGACCACCTGGCCGAGGGGCTCCTCCTCGTCCTCGACTACGGGGACGAGGAGACGGCGCTCCTGCGGGGCCACCCCCGGGGCACGGTCGCGGCCGTCCGGGCCCATCTATCGGTCGCTCTCCCCGACGCGGCCCCGGGCGAGGCGGACCTCTCCGCGTTCGTGAACTTCACGAGGGTGCGGCGCGCCGCGGCGTCGGCGGGCCTCGTCGAGCTGGCCTACCGCTCCCAGCCGATGGCGCTCGCCTCCTGGGGGTTCCCGGGCGAGCTCGAGCACGCGCTGGAGGGGTGCGGCACGGACGAGGAACGGGTCCGGCTCCACCTGGCCGCGAAGAACCTCCTGTTCGGGTTCGGGACGTTCCGCGTGCTGGAGCTCGCGGCGGCCGCGAGCGCCGAGCGCCTTCGGCGGCTCAGCGAGGCTTCGTCAACGGGACCGTCGTGAGCGGCTCGGCGACCTTCCCGTCGACGAGCAGACGGCCCGCCTCGGCCGGCAGCGACAGCACGTCGTCCTCGCGGAGGTCGACCGTCTCGCTCCCGAACTCGAGCGGCCGCGTCGTGCGGACGATCCGCACGTAGGTCAGGGCCGGGGTCGCGGGGGCGCCGACCCCTGGCGTGGGCGGCGCCGCTCCCGAGGACGGTCGCGGGGCGGCGGACCCCGCCCCCGGCGCGGCCGGGGCGTGGGCCGCCGACGGCGGAGGCGAGCCCGCGGGCGCCGGTGCGGGCGGAGGCTCGAGGTACGGCGCGCTCGTCCGGCGGAACTCGAGCAGGGTGCCGAGGAGCTGGTCGTAGAGCGTCCGTTCTTCGGCGATCGCGTTGGGGATATCCCGCGGGCCACCGACGCTCGCCTGGAACGCGGCGGCGAGGAGCTTCTGGGCGCGGGCCTCGAGGATGTCGCGCGCGACCTGGCTCGCCCGCTGGTACGTCTGGCGCGAGATCTCGCCCTTCCTCCCGGAAGGGTTCTCCCGGAGGTCGACCTCGTAGGACCGGCGAAGGTCGGCGAGGTACCTCGCCGTGCCCGCGTAGAACTCCGGCCCGATCTTCGCGAGGACGCGGGCGTTCGCCTCCGCGCGGCGCCACTCGAGGAGCTGGGAGAACGGGTCCGGCATAGAGGGGGACGGGGACGAGCCGCTAGACGTATAGGAGTTGCGCGGTCTCCGGGCGTTCGGCGGGCCCCGGCGGCCCGGCCACCGATCTCCTTGCGCGGCGTCGGAGCCCCGGAACCCCTCGAGCCGTTCGATGAGTTCGTCGAGCTCTGGGGCAAGCTCCTCGCCGAGACGGACGCGGCCGGCACCGTCGTCGTCGTGGAAGGCGAGCGCGACCGACGCGCGGTCCGACGTCTCGGCTGGACGGGGTCGGTCGTCGTCGTGCACCGCGGCCGCCCGATCTCGGCCACGGCGAGCGGCCTGGTCGCCTCGCGGGGCAAGGTGATCGTCCTCACCGACTGGGACACGGAGGGCGGGCACCTCGCGCGCCGGCTGCGCGACTTCCTCACCGCGGAGGACGTGCGTCTCGACCTCGACTACCGGCGCCGGCTCGCCCGCATCCTCCGTGGGGAGCTGACCCACGTCGAAGGCCTGTTCGGCTGGGCCCGACGCCAGGCCGAGCGTCGGGGCGAGCCGCTGGAGCGACTCACCGAAGGGGCCGACGCCCGCCCTACGGGATGACCTTGGTCTGGGTCCGGCGCGTCGGCCGGCGGTTGCGCGCCCTCGAGGGCCGGAACCGCTCCGCGCCCGTACCCTTCCAGCGCAGGCCACGACCCTCGGTCCCGGCGCTCGTCAGGCCGCGGTAGACCCGGCCCTTGTGGGGCGGGTCCAGGATCCAGGCGATCCTCGGATCGGCGACGATCTCCGGGTGGACCGGGTCGACCATGATCACCTCGTAGAACTTCTGGACCCCGTCCTCGCCGACCCAGTAGGAGTTCAGGACCTCGAGGTTCGGATAGTGCTTCTGCGCCCGCTCCTCGGCGATACGACGCAGGCTCTTCGCTAGGGTCATGCGCAGGATCCCCTTGTGCTTCGGGCGCCGGCCGGCGATGATCGCTCGCTTCCGCTGGCCCCCGCGGCGGACCCGCACGCGCACGACGACGTAGCCGCCCTTCGCCCGGTAGCCGATCGCGCGGGCCCGGTCGAGTCGCGTCGGCCGCTCGAGACGCGTGACCGTGTGCTCGCGACGCCAGGTCAACAGCCGCTCGTGACGGAGCGCCGCACCCTCGTCGCCGAGCGTCTGCCGGAACGACCGGCCGACGTAACGGTACATCGATCTCGTCATCGGGAGCGGGCGCTCGACCCGGGTCCTGATTATAATACCTGCGCCCGGCCCGGGGGTCCCGCCCCCGCGGGCGAGCCCGTAGGGCGTGCAGGCGTTCGGCGGAGCGAGGGGCTCACCCGCCGCCGTTCGCGGCGGGCTCCCAGGGAAGGCGCGAACCGGACGGGCGGATCACCTTCGCTGTCGCGTGGCTCTCGGTCGAGATCGCCCGCTCGAGATGCGAGGCGAGCTCGCGGACGAGCCGGTCCATGCGCCCGCGCTCGGAAGCCGGCATCTCGAGGGGCTGCTCCCAGACGACCGCCGCGCCGCCGCTCGTCGGGTAGAACCGGAAGGCGAGCGCCGCGGCCGCGTCCGGTACCGCCGGGTTCGGCCGACCGAGCCGGCCCATCAGGCGGCTCTCGTTCCGTTCGACCGAGTCGTCGCGCTGGACGGCGTAGCCGAGCGTCCCGAGGTAGTCCGCGAGGTAGCCCGCGAACCGCTCTCGGCCGATCCCTCGGACCCGCAGCCAGTCACCGTTGCCTTCGTTCATTGCGTTCCCCGCGATCCATCGCTCGCCCGAAGCTCGTCAGGAGCCCGAGGAGCATCCGGTACTCCGCCTCGGTAGGCGTCGCCCGGCCCAACAGGCGACGGAGCTCGAGGATTAAACCCCGTCGTTTGTGCGGCGGGTAGGCGCTGCGGGCGGCGAGGACCCCGAGCCGCGCCAGGAACAGCTCCTTCTCCCGTCCGTTCAGCTCGATCTGCTCGGGGGCGGGGGTCGACTCCGCGTCGCCGGGTCCGCGCGCCCGATGGACCGCGTAGAGGACGACCGCGGCGGCGTGGGAGAGGTTGAGGGTCGGGAACTCGCGCCGGGCGGGGATGTGCACGAGGAGGTCGCATCGGGCGAGCTCGGTGCGGGAGAGCCCGTTGTCCTCGGGGCCGAAGACGACCGCTACGGTCCCGACCGAGCTCCGGACGATCTCGCCGAGCCGCTCCGGGCTGACCGATCGTCGCAGATATGAGCTCGAGCGTCCGAGCGAGAGGTCGGTCGTCCCGACGACCAGTCCGGCGTCCTCGACGGCCTTCTCCAGCGACGGGGCCCGGGACGACGCGGCGAGCAGGGGGAGCCCCCCCATCGCCCGGCGACGGGCGACGGAGCCGACGCGGGCCCGCGGCGCGACGAGCACGAGGCGCTCCGCCCCGAAGTTGCGGGCGAGCCGGGCGACCGCGCCGACGTTGCCGTCCTCCTTCGGCCGGACCAGGACGACGTCGATGCGGGCGGTCAGACCGCCGCCTCCTCCGCGAACAGGCGCCGGACCATCCACTCCGGGTCGAACGGCCGGAGGTCGGAGTACCCCTGGCCCGTGCCGACGAAGACGATCGGCTTTTTCGTCACGAACGTCGCGCTCAGCGCCGCCCCGCCCTTCACGTCCGCGTCCAGCTTCGTCAGGACGAGGCCGTCGACCCCGATCACCTGGTCGAACAGCTTCGCCTGGGAGACGACGTCGTTGCCCGCGAGGGCGTCCCCGACGAACAGCGTGAGCGCTGGCGAGGTCACGCGGCGGATCTTCTTCGCCTCCTCGATCAGGTTCTCGTTCGTGTGCTGCCGCCCCGCGGTGTCGACCAGCACCACATCGATCCCCTTCGCCTTCGCATGCTCGATCGCGTCGAAGCCGACGGCCGCCGGGTCGCTCCCCTCCTGCTGGCGGACGACCCGGACCCCGAGCCGTTCGCCGTGCACCAGGAGCTGCTCGATCGCCCCGGCCCGGTAGGTGTCACCGGCCGCGATCACGACCGAGAAGCCGGCCGAACGCAGCCAGACCGCCATCTTCGCGACGGTGGTCGTCTTGCCGGTCCCGTTGACCCCGACGAACAGGACCACGAACGGCTGATCCCCCCGCGCGCGGACCTTCGCGGCGACGTCGAGCGGGGGCTGGGCGAGGATCGCGCGGACGCTCCGCTCGAGCGTCGCGCGGATCACCTCCTCGACGTCCAGGCCGCGTTTGAGCTTGCGACCGGCGAACTCCTTGCGGATGTCGCGGCGGAGCCGCTCGACGACCGGCAGGGCCACGTCGGCCTCCAACAGGCCGATCTCGAGCGTGTCGAGGAGGTCGTCCAACGACTCCTCGGTGACGCGCTGACCGAAGAACCCCTCGGCGAACACGTCCCCCGCGACGCCCGCGGGGGCGGACGCCGGGGCCGCCCCGGCGGTCCGGCTCGGGGCGGGTGGAGGGGAGGGGGCGGGCTCGGACGCGGTGGCCGGAGCGCGGGGCGGCGCCTCGTCGGCGTCGCGTCGCCGCAGCCTAGCCTTGAGCGACGCCCACATCGCCGCCGTCCCCCGCCGAGCGGGAGGCGGCATCGAGCCGGCGGGACACCAGCTGGACCCTCTCGTCGAGCGAGGCGATCTGGCCCTCAAGCTCGCGTACCGCCTGGTCGAGCCGCCCGAGGCGCTGGGCGAGCAGCTCGGCGACCTTCGGCCGCTCCATCTCGACGACGACCCCTGAGCCGACCCCGAGCAGTACGGGGGAGCCGCGTTCGACCTTGCCGCGGACGAACGCCTCCCCCCCTAGCGGGACGAGGTACTCCGTGGTCGTGTCGGCCCGGTCGATCCCCTCGAGGCTCTCGCGGGCGCGCGCGTGGTCCTGGCGGGAGGCGAGCAGGATCTGACGCTGCTGGACGAGCCCGTTCAGCTGGTTGCGGTAGGCGTCCAGGCGAACGAGGTCCTCCTCGACCTGCCGCTCGGGGGTCGGCGCGGACGGGGTGCTCATGCGCTTGGGCTCTCGACGACCGAGTCGACCTTCACCAGGTGCCGCTTGACCCCATGGCAACCGCCGATCTCGGAGTAGGCCCACTCGCGCGCGACCTCGGGGGTCGGGGCGTCGTGCTCCTTCGCGAACGGCTGCCAGTACCCGCGACGCGCGAGGAACGACCCAGCGACCCGGTACATCGGCATGAACGCGCCTTCCGGGCGGTCGCACTCAGGTCCCCTTCTTAACCCCTCCGAGGACGGACGCCTCCGTCCGGGGCCGTTCCGGGGTGCCCGTTACGGTCGGCGCCGGCCGGTACCCCCGCAGGTCGATCAGGCTCGCGTCAGGACGCGAGCTCGACGACCTTCCCCCAGCGCGAACTCACCTCGGCGTCCAGGAACCCCACCGTCGGGGAGAAGACGACCGTCTCGCCCCAGGTGGCCCGGGCCCCCGGGTACTCCTCGACCGTCAGCGGGAGGACGACCCCGTCCGCGTGGACCGCCTCCGCGATCGACCGGAGGACCCCGGACCAGCTTGGCGGTTCCGGGCCGAGCTCCGTGACCCGGACCGCGGGGTCGAAGCGTTGGAGGACCCCGCGGACGAACCGCACTCCCGTGGGCGGGACCGCCAGCGCCACGCGGCATCCCCGCTTCATCATCAGGTAGGCGCCGAGGGCCCCACGCTCGCCGTCGACCAGGGCCGCCAGGCGGCCCGCGACACCGAGGGGGAGGCCCCCAGGTCCGCTCAGGCGGTCGAAGTAGAGGTACGTCCGGGGACCGCGGACCTCGACGAACAGCTCGACGTCCGGGCGGGTCAGGTCGACCCGGAGGCGGCGGTCCGGGAATCCGTCGAGGACGTCGGAGCCCAGGTCGCGGGCGAGCTCCTGGCTCGTGAACGGATGGCTCCCCGTCCGTCGGGCCCGGACCGCGAACGACGCTCCCGGACCGAGCCGAGGGGACGCGAGCTCGAGCAGCTTCGTGCGCAGCGCGTCGCGTTCGGTCGGGACCTCGTGGACGACGCTGACCGACGTGACGCCGAACACCCGGCGGAGGACCTGGGCGCCGCGCTCGGCGTCCGCGACCTCGGCGTACAGGTGCCCCCGGTCGGAACGCAGCCGGAGCTCCATCCCCTCGGCGACGAACTGCTGGACGATGTTGCGCCGGAGCGCCGTCTCGAACTCCCGCCGGACCGGCGGCGACTTGAGCGCAAGCTCACCGTACCGGACCAGGAGCACGCCGCCCATCCCCAAGGTTAAAGACGGAACCTCCCGTAAAGCGCCTGCGAGTCGTGGCCGCGGTGGGGACGTCGAGCTCCGCGTCGTCCGGACCGACCGACCCTTGGGAGGCGTGGACGGACGCCGCGGTCGCCGGTCTAGCGGCGGCGGCCCAATCGCTCGGGGTTCCCCTCGACGCGGCCGCCGTCGGCGCTCAGCTCGAGGTGACGGCGCTCGCCGAGCACGACCTTGCCCTGCCGGTGCACCGCTTCGCCGCGGCCGCCGGCCGGAACCCCGCCGAGCTGGCCGCGGGCCTTGCGGGCGCCTTCCCGACGAGTTCGCTGCTGCCGAGCGCCTCCGCGGAAGGGGCGTACGTGAACCTCCGCATCGAGCCCCGCGAGCTGGTCCGGGCGACGCTCGCCCTCGCCCTCGGCCGCGGGCCGCGGTACGGGCACGGCGCCGCCGGGGGCCCGGCGGTCTGCGTCGAGCACACGAGCGCCAACCCGACCGGGCCGTTCCATATCGGGCGGGTGCGGAACGCGATCATCGGCGACACGCTCGCCCGAGCGATCCGGGCGACCGGCGCCCCCGTCACGACGCAGTACTACGTCGACGACATGGGCCGCCAGTCGGCGATGATCACCTGGCTCTGGACCAACCCCCCGTCGGTGTGGCCCGAGCCCGTCCGGGCTGCGGTCGAGGGCCACGGGGCGCCGGGCGAGAAGCCGGACCACCATCGGGGACGGCCGTACGCCGCGTTCAGCGCCTACCTGAAGCAGCACCCGGAGACGGCCGAGCTCGTCGCCGCGCTCGTCCGCCGGATCGAGGCGGGCGACGCCCCGGCGGAGCATACGGCGGTCGCTCGCGAGATCCTGGACGGGATGCTCGCCTCGCTGGCCCGACTGGGGATCACGTTCGACGAGTTCGTCTGGGAGTCGCAATTCGTGCACGACGGCTCCGTCGGACGCGTCCTCGCGAGCCTGCGTTCGGCGCCCCACGCCGTCCGGGAGGAGAACGGGGCCTGGGCGATCGACGCGGCGAGCTACGGTCTGCCGAAGGAGTCGGACCGCGTCATCTTCCAGCGGGCGGACGGCACGAGCCTCTACGCGACGCGGGACGTCGCCTACCACCTCGCGAAGTTCGCCCGGTTCGAGCGCGTCGTCGACGTCCTCGGCCAGGACCACCGGCTGCATGCGCGGACGCTGGAGGCGTTCCTCGAGGAGATCGGCGAGGCGCGTCGCCCGTCGTTCGTCCTCTACCAGGACATCACCGCCCCCACAGGGGGCCGCATGTCGACGCGAGGGGGCTCGGCGGTCTGGCTCGACGACCTCCTAGACGAGGCCCGGGAGCGGGCGCGGGCCGAGGTCGTCCGGCGGCGCGACGACCTCCGCCCCGAGGAGGTCGAGCACGTCGCCGAGGCCGTCGCGACCGGGGCGATACGGTTCCACGTCGTGCGGGTCGCGCCGGACAAGCCGGTGAAGTTCCGCTGGGAGGAGGCGCTCTCCTTCGAGGGCCGTAGCGGCCCGTTCGTCCAGTACGCCCACGCCCGGGCGTCGAGCGTCCTCCGCAAGGGCGACGCGGACCGGCCCCCGTACACGGTCGAGGCGGAGCGCCTCCAGGACCCCGAGGAGCTCGCGCTCGTGCGGGTCGTCTCCCGCTGGCCCCGGACCGTCGCCTACGCCGCCCGCTCCTCGCACGTCCACACGCTCGCCGGCTACGCCCACGAGCTCGCGGACCAGTTCAACCGGTTCTACCATGCGGTCCCCGTGCTCTCCTCGGGGGCCGAGCGGGCGAGCCGCATCGCGCTCGTCGCCGCCGTCCGCCAGACGCTCGCCAACGCGCTCGACCTGCTCGGGATCGTCCCGCTCGAGACGATGTGAGGCGCGTCGTCATCGGAAGGTCGAAATACGCGCCGGGGGTCGCCCTCTCGGGTGCAGCATGGCGTCGATCCGAGAGGACTTCGGGAAGTTCATCGCCAAAGGGAACCTCGTCCAGCTAGCGATCGCCTTCGTCATGGGCGCGGCGTTCTCCGCCCTGGTGACCGCGTTGGTCGCGGACATCTTCACCCCGCTCATCGGGGTCGCCGGGCACTTCGACTTCTCGACGTGGAGGTACACGCTCAACCACAGCACGTTCTCGCAGGGCGCGTTCATCAACGCGGTAATCTCGTTCGTCACCGTGGCCGTCGTCGTCTTCTTCGCGATCGCGCTCCCGTACCAGCGCTACGTCGACCGCCAGGAGGCGAGGAAGGCGAAGGCGCCCGCGACGACCCGGCCGTGCCCGGAGTGCCTCTCCACCATCCCAATCGCCGCGAAGCGGTGCTCGTTCTGCACGTCGACGGTGACGCCCGTCACCGCGCCGGCGAGCTAGGGCCGACGAGCGGGTCGACGACGCCCGCGGCGTGGAACCCGCGGGCCCTCAACCGGCACGCGTCGCAGCGTCCGCACGGCGAGGCCCTTCCGGCGTAGCAGCTCCACGTGAGGTCCCACGGCACCCGCAGGCGCTCGCCGAGCCGGACGATCTCGGCCTTGGAGAGGCGAAGGAGCGGGGCGACGACCCGGATCGGCGTTCCGCCCTCGCGCGGCGAGCGGACCGCCCGCCGGGCGAGGGCGTTGAACGCCCGGACGAACTCCGGCCGGCAGTCGGGGTAGCCGGAGTAGTCGACCGCGTTCGCCCCGAAGTAGATCCTCCTGAGCCGGTGGCTCTCGGCGTAGCCCAGCGCGATGCCGAGGAGGATCGTGTTGCGCGCCGGGACGTAGGTGCTCGGGATCGTGCCCGGACGCGCCGGCAGGTCCGGCAACCGCTCCCGGGCCCTCGTGAGGGACGAGCGGACGAGGGCTCCGAGCGGCAGGGGCACGACCCGGTGCGCGGCGGCGTGGAACCGCCGGGCGAGCCGTGCGGCCGAGCGGAGCTCCCGGGCGTGGCGCTGGCCGTAGGCGAACGTGAGGGCGTGGACCGGGGCCGCCTCGCGGGAGGCGAGGGCGAGGCAGGTCGCCGAATCCATCCCGCCCGAGAGGAGGACGACGCTGCCGCCGGCGCGCCGGGCGCTCACAGGGCCGAGCCTGCCAGCGCGGCGACCGCGATGGCGATCGGTACCGCGGACAGCATGCCGAGGAAGTTCGTGCTCCCCTTCGTGAGCAGGCCGCGGTTCTCGAGCGCCTCGCCCAGGACCGAGTCGACCTGGCAGGCGACGAAGCCGGCGACGCCGACCGCCAGCAGGAACACCCCGATCCGCCCGACCGGCTCGCCGAACGCCCCGAACAGGCCGACCCCGACCAGCGCCGTACCGAGGCTGCCGGCGACGGCCACCATCTCGCCGACGGCCGAGATCCCGCCGTTGGTCCCGGGGGTCACCGGGCGGAACGAGAGGATGCTTACCGCCTTGCCCGTGAGGACGCCGAACTCGCTCGCCAGCGTGTCGGCGCTCGCGAAGGCGAGCGCGCTCGCGAACAGGACCGCGCCGGCGACCGCGGGGATCCACCCGAGGCCGATCCCCACGGCGAGCGCGGTCGGGAGGACGATGTGGGCGATCACGTTCGACACCCCGCGCTCGCCGCGGCGGCCCTCCTGGACGTGCCGCCGCGTCTTCTCCTCGAACCGGAAGTGGGTCGCGAGCGAGCTCACGGCGACGAAGACGACCAGGAGGAGGAGGAACCCGAAGCCGGTGACGAGGACGATCGTGATCCCGAAGACGGCGGCGACCGCGGACGCGAGGGGCGTCAGGGCCCGGCCCGCCACGGCCGCGACGGATAGCACCACCGTGACCGCGACCCCGACGGCCGACGCCCAGGCTCCGAGCACGCGGGACCTGCGGGGGCCGAGCGAGGGGTCGGGATAAGGCTTGGCGAGGGGAGCCGCGCGGGCTCAGCCGCGCGCGAGGAGCCGGGCGACCGCGCCGGCGAACGAGTCGGCGGTGAGGTCGGCGACCGCGTGGGCGCGCGCGAGCTCCCGCTCGACCTCCTCCTCGTGCCCGGGGGTCCGCACGAGCGCGGTGAAGAGCCCCAGCCGGCGCCCGGCCTCGACGTCGACCAGGCGGTCGCCGATGAACGCCGAAGCGCCGAGGTCGATCCGCAGGTCGGTCCGGGCCCGCTCGAACAGTTCCGTCCCTGGCTTGCGGCAGGCGCAGCCGCGCTCGGGAGCATGGGGGCAGTAGTAGAACGCGTCGACATGGGCATCGGCGCGGGCGAGGAGGGCGTTCAGCCGGTGGTGGATCCGTTCGACGTCGTCGGCGGTGTACAGCCCGCGCTCGATCCCCGACTGGTTCGTGACGCAGACGACCAGCTCGCCGTGCTCGCGGACGCGGCGGAGCGCCGCGCCGACGCCCCGGAACAGCTCGAGGCGCTCGGCGTCCTTGAGGTAGTGCAGGTCCGGGTTGAGGGTCCCGTCGCGATCGACGAACAGGGCCCGGCGAAGACCCGCACCGGCGGGCTCAGGGAGGGCAGGGGAGGCCATCGGCGTTACGAGCCCCTGCGCTCCTTAACGGTTGGGCGGGGCGGGCCGGCGCCGTTCCCCGGGGGCAGGCAGCGTGGCCGAGACGGGCGGGGCTTGGGCGCGGCTCGACCGGGCGTTCGACGAGGCGCTGGGTCCTGCACGGGGAGCCCACGGCCCTAAGGTCGTCCTCTTCTCGGGGGGTGTCGACTCCGGGCTCCTCGCCTGGGAGCTGCGGGCGACCGGGGCGACCTCCCTGTTCACCGTCGGGGTCGCCGGCGCGGACGACCTCCTGGGGGCCCGGGAGGCGGCACCCCTGATCGGCCTGCCTTGGGCGGGCCGAACCCTCGACGACCTCGCGCTGGCCGCCGTCGAGCGCGAGGTCGAGCCCGAGCTCGACGGCGTGGACGGGCCGCGCCGGGGGATCTTCGTCGCCCTCGCGGCGGCCTGCGCCGAGGCGCCGGCAGGCCTGCTGGTCTGCGGCCAGGGGGCGGACGAGCTGTTCCTCGGCTACGCCCACTTCCGCGGCCTCACCGCGGAAGGTGCCGAGGCGCGCGCCGCGACGGACCTCGCGGTGCTGCAGGACCTCGATTGGCCCCGCACGCTCCGGATCGCCGGCCGCTGGCGTCGCCAGCTGATCGCGCCGTACCTCCACCCCGAGTTCGTCCGAGCGGCCTCCGAGGTTCCGACCGGGGACCGGCTCCCGGGCGCCCTCACCAAGCCGTTCTTCCGGCGCTGGGCGGCGCACCGGGGCCTTCCCGAGGGGATCGTCGAACGACCGAAGCGGGCCCTCCAGTACGGCTCGGGCGTCGACCGGTGGCTCCGCCGACGGCACCGGCGGGCGGTCTAGACGACGCGGGTACCGGCCTCTCCTCGCAGGGCCCGGGGGAGCGAGGGGATGTCGGTGATGACGAACCGTCGCCCCCCGCGTCGCAGGAAGTCGAGCCCGGCCTCGACCTTAGGTCCCATGCTGCCCGAGCCGAACTCCCCGTCCCGGTACCATTGGGCGAGCTCCGCCCGGCTGACCTCGCCGAGCCACCGCTCGCCGGTCCGGCCGAAGTTGACGGCCGCGCCGGGGACGTCGGTGACGACCGCCAGGGTCTCGAGGCCGAGCTCGGTCGCGACGAGCGCCGCCCCGAGGTCCTTGTCGATCACGGCCTCGACCCCCTCGTAGGCCCCGTTCGGGCGGCGGACCACCGGGATCCCCCCGCCGCCCGCGACGACCGGGATCCACCGTGCACCGGCATCGGCCTCCAGAACGTGCCGCACCGGGGGTCCCTCGAGCCACCGGACGGGACGCGGCGACGGGACGAGGCGCCGCCAGCCGCCCCGGGCGACGTCCTCGACCATGACCCAGCCGTGCGCCTTCTTCAGGAGCCTCGACTCCGCCTCCGTGTAGAACCGCCCGACCGGCTTGCTCGGGTGACGGAACGCCGGGTCGTTCGCGCGGACCTCCATGCGGCTGACGACCGTGAGGACCGAGCGGGCGAGGTGGGCGTCGCGCAGCGCCTGGGGGAGCTCGGTCTGGACGAGGTAGCCGATCTGGCCCTGGGTCTCCGCCCCGAGGACGTCGAGCGGCCTCGCCGGGACCTCGCCGGAGCCGAGCTCGTTCTGTCGGAGGAGGACCCCGACCTGGGGACCGTTGCCGTGGGTGATGACGAGCGGGGAGGTCGACCGCGCGACCTCGGCCAGGACCGGGGCGACCCGCGCCATCTGACGGCGGGCCTCACGCCACGAACCGTCCCCGCCCGCCCGCTGGAGCGCGTTGCCGCCGAGCGCGATGAGGAGACCTGGCATGGAACGCCCCGACATCGAACTCCGTCCTCAAGAAGGGGTCGGGGGGTCGGAAGCGCCGGCTGTGCCCGTGCTAGCGCCTCGCATCCACACCGGACCCGGAGCGACGGCGTCCGTTCCCCGCGGGCCTATCCGCGGAAGCCGGAGTCGAGCAGCCTCCGCAGCAGGTCCGCGTGCTTGCGCTCGTCCGCCTCCATGCTCGCGATCAGGATCGCCATCGTTCCCCGAAGGTGCTGGGTCGACTCCGAGTCGGCCTGGGCCTCCGCCTTCCGCTCGCCCTCGATGAGCGCTTCGATCTCCTGGCGGGTGATCCCGGACGCGTAGGCCCCGGAGACCCCTCGGTCGATGTACGGGGCCAACGAGGCGACGATCTCGGCGTGCCTCAGGCTGTCGGAGGCGATCTGGCGGAGCAGGGCCCGCGTCAGCTCGTCCCGGGCCCGCTGCGCGAGGCGCATGCACTGCGTGACGGCGACCTGCTCCGCCTTGATCCGCTGGCGTAACCACTTCGAGAGCTGGCGCAACTGCGGGGAGCTCTCCGCTTGGGGTCCCCGGGGAGCGCCCTCGTGCGTCTCGAGGGACTCCGGGAGCTCGGAGAGCGCGGCCGCACCCTCGAGGACGGCCCGTGCGGGACCGATGCCGGTCTCCTGGGCTTCGATGAGCCGTTCGATCGTCCGTCGCGCGATCGACCGGGCCGCATCGTCGGAGGCGTAGGCGAGGAACCGTGCCCCCACGCGCTTCCCCGAGAGGTACTGGGATACCGCGGAGGGGGCGAGCCCGAGCAGCTCGGCGACGCGCCGGGAAGGGAGGCCGACCTGTTCGACCCCCTCTCGAGCGGCGAGGGCCTGCAGGAGATGGACCCAGGAGATCGACGCCTTCCGGTCCGTCGTCATGGTACGAACGTGACCCCCGAAGTGCCAGGCTGAGATTCACCTTGTGAACTTAACTCCCGCAGGGTCACGAACATCCTCGTTAAATACACACCTCCGCGTGTGTGAAATCGGGCAGGGCCTCATGGGCAATTTCTGGGTCTTTCTGGCGCTCACCGCGGCGATGGGACTTTCGATCTTCTTCTCGATGCCGGTCGTCTACAGCAAGCGCGCCCAGGGTCGGTGGGCCGTCGGACTCAACGCCGCCGCGATCGGCATCCTCGTGTTCCTCCTCGCCGACGTCTTCTCGAACGCGTCGGTCATCCTCTACCCGAGCGGGTACGTGGCGAACGCCTCCTACTCCGTCGCGTTCGGAGCGGCGTTCCTCGTCGCGTTCCTGGGGCTCTACCTCGTCGACAACCTGCCCCGCCGGGCCCCCCTCGGCGTAGCGGAAGGGGCGGCGGGGGGAATCCCGGCCCGCGCCGACACCGGTCCGCGGGCGACGGCGCTGATCATCGCCCTCGGAATCGGGCTCCAGAACCTGACGGAAGGGCTGGTCTTCGGGGTGAACTGGACGGCGGGGACCGTCGGCATCCTGGCGGTGGTCTTCGTCGGCTTCTTCCTCCAGAACATGAGCGAGGGGTTCCCGATCGCCTCGCCGTTCCTCGGCACGAGCGCGGAGCGAGGCGTCCCGATGATGGCCGGACTGTTCCTCGTCGGGGGCCTGCCCACGATCGTCGGCGGGGCGATCGGGTACTACTGGAGCAGCCCGCTCTTCCTGGTGATCTTCGACGCCCTGGCCATCGGGGCGATCGCCTACGTGATCCTGCCGATGCTCCGGACCGCGTTCCGGCCGCTGGAGTCGAAGGACGCGTCGTTCCGTCGGAACCGGCTCGTCTACCTCGGCGCGATGCTGGGGTTCCTGATCGGCTTCGCGGTGAACGCGATCTGAGCCCGCCGCTGGCGTCGGAAGCTCCGGCCTCGAGCCGGTGGGCGGAACCGGTCGTGGGGCCCCGCCGGCACGGGCCCCTACCACGACCGCCCATCCGAGTCCAGGGCGAATGGTCTGTCCCGAGGAACCGGGGGCTGGAGGCGGGCCGGTCCCGCGGGAGTCGGCCGCCCCGCGAGGCACCGATAAATAGACGGCTCCCGGTTCCCCGGCGTGACGGACGACGGTTCGTCGCTGTTCTGCCCGCTCGAGTTCCGCTACGGGCGCGACGAGGTGCG
>DASPQN010000084.1:0-14902 GCA_035624925.1 Thermoplasmata archaeon | reverse complement strand
CGAGCTCGCTCCTCAAGACGAACTCGACGACCAACCTCTCGAAGACGTTCCGGTTGGTGACCCCGTACACCGTCCGGGCGACGCTGGTCGCCGGCCCGAATGCGGCGATCCTTCCGTTCAATGTGACCGTCCGGCTCGACGGGACGGTCGTCGGCGCGGTTCCGGTCCCCAAGCTCGCCCCCAACGCGACGTTCAGCCTCGTCTACCGCTACCCCACGGTCGGTCTGTCGAGCGGGTACCACACGTTCACTCTCTCCGTCGCGAACGAGCACGGGCTCGTCACGTTCGCCAACGGCACGACGGTCCAGTCGATGACGTTCTATGTCGCGCCGGCCGCACCGAACAACACGATCTGGTACGTGGTCGGTGTGATCGCATTCTTCGGCGTGCTCTTTATATACGCCACCCGAGTCGCCGCGCGCCGGCGGGGCCCGGCGCGGCGCTAGGTGGCCTCGTGGTCACGGAAGGTCCGGAGGGAGCACGATGCTGAGCGTCCGGGCCGACGTCCGTTGCGCCTCCTGCGGCCGCGCGCTGCGCGGGGCGGGCGCGACCCAGTTCCTCTGCCCGAACTGCGGCGAGACGGCGATCGGCCGGTGCTCGCGCTGCCGCGACCAGAGCGTAACGTACCGCTGCACCAAGTGCTCGTTCGAAGGGCCGTAGCGGGGCTCGCATGGGGAAGGTCGCCGTTCTGTTCCGTCTGATGCCCCGCGGCGTCGAGACCGACCTGGTCGCCGTCCAGCGGGCGGTGCCGTCCGCGGTCCCGGCCGGCGTGACCGTGCGCGGGACGCAGATCCGCGACGTCGCCTTCGGCCTGAAGACGCTCCTCGTGGCGGTCGTCATGGACGACGCCGGCGGGGTGCTCGAGTCGACGGAGCACGCCCTCGCGAAGCTCCCCGAGGTCGAGTCGGTCGAGGTGATGGAGGAGGGCCTGGTCTAGCGGGCCCTGCCGTCGCCGGTGGACCTCTTCACGCACGTCCTGGTCGCCTACCTGGTCACGTTCGGGCTGGTCGGCTTCCAGCCGGCCTACCTCGCCGCCGGGGCGCTCGGCGGCGGGCTCCCCGATGCGGACGCGCTGTTCTTCCCGATCGCGAAGCGGTTCCCCGTCCTCCGCCACCACGGGATCACGCACTCCGTGTTCGGGGTGAGCGTCGTCGCCGGCGCGGGCGCCCTGATCGCGCCGTTGCTCGCCCCCGGCAGCGCGCTCGTCTACTTCCTCGTCCTCGAGGTCGGGGGCCTCTGCCACATCGCGCAGGACGGGTTCACGCACTTCTCCGTCCCCCCGCTCCTGCCGTTCTCCGAGCGCCGGCTCGAGCTGGACGCGGACCGCGCGATCAACTTCGTGACGCTCCTCGTCTCGGTCGCGTCGTTCTACCTGCTGCTCGGGGTCGAACGCAACCGCGTCCCGTTCTCCGACTACCTCCTCACGGTCTACGCGCTGATGGTGTTCTTTGCGGCCTACTTCGCGGTCCGCCTGGCGGGCCGGCTCGTCGTCGGCCGCCGACTGCACGCCCTGGGCGACTACGACGTCGTCGCCCCGACGTCCAACCCGTTCGCCTGGCTCGTCCTCTCCGAGCGCGACGGCGGGGGCCGTCACCGCACGACCTGGGCCCGGTACGTCTTCGGGCGCGGGATCGTCGCGGGGCCGTTCACCGCCGAGGGCCTCCTGGAGCCGCCGGCGGGGGGCGGGGTCCCGTCCACGGCGGCGGAGGCGCTCGCGTGGTCGTACCCGCTCGCGCGCAGGACGAGCGGCGTCCTGGAGGCGACCTACCACTTCGGGGAGGCGTCGGCCGACGGCGTCGGCGGGTGGACGGCCGTCTGGTACTCTCTCGAGTTCACGTTCCTGGGCCGCGCCGCCGGGGTCCGGGTCCGGTTCCCTCCGGACGGCGGACCGGCGTCGGCCCACCGCGCATTCTACCGGCCCAGCGTGCGGCCCGGGTAGACCGGGCGGGCTCGTCCACCAGGGGCTGCCCCCGGGGTTCGGCGCTCGAGCGCTACTTGTACGTCGACTGGTGGACGGTGCCCTCGTCGTCGACGATGGTGATGCACTCGCCCTCGCACTCGAACAGGCACGCCTCGCACATGATGCAGTCCGGACCGTGGATAACCGCCGACTTCTCGGCCCGGAACTGGAACTTCGCCGCCACGGCGGGGTCGTCCACGACGTTCGGCCAGTTCTCCCGCGGCTGCATCTCGAAAACGGTGACAGGGCAGACGTCGCGGCAGTGGCTGCAGCCGGTACACTTCGCGTGGGCGACTTCGACCGTTACCATGGCCCTCGACCTGGCCAACCACTTTCCCGGGCTTAATTAACTAACCCCTCAAGCCGCCGAGACCCCCGTCCTCCGGCGGTCTACGGTATCGTGGCGGGGTCGGTCGCGCCGACCCGTCCGCCGCCGCGGAGGCGGTCGAGCGCCGCGACCTCCTCCGGCGTGAGAGCGAAGTCGTAGAGGTCCGCGTTCTCCCGGATCCGCTCCTCGTGGACCGACTTCGGAAGCTCGACGAGGCCGTGCTGGAGGCCCCAGCGGAGCAGCACCTGGGCCGCGCTCTTGCCGTGGGCCCGGGCGACGGCCGCGACCGCTGGCGCGTCGAGCTTGCGGCCCCGGGTGAGGGGCGAGTACGCCTCCACGACGATCCGATGCCGGTCCGCGTACTGCAGGAACTCGGGGTCGTAGACGTACGGGTGGAGCTCGACCTGGTCGACCGACGGGGCGACCCCCGACGTCGCACGGAGCTCCTCGAGGTGGCGGACGGCGTAGTTGCTGACCCCGATGGTGCGGACCGTCCCCTCCTCGCGGAGCTTCTCCAGGGCCTTCCACGAGGCGAGCCGCGCCTCCGGCGGATCGGCGCGGGGCCAGTGGATCA
The DNA here is from genome assembly GCA_035624925.1 of Thermoplasmata archaeon. Taxonomy (GTDB): domain Archaea; phylum Thermoplasmatota; class Thermoplasmata; order Lutacidiplasmatales; family UBA184; genus Lutacidiplasma. The sequence continues at coordinate 12,040 of DASPQN010000084.1, read as the reverse complement.
GGTAGAGGTCGATCGGTCCGAGACCGAGGCGGTCGCGGCTCTTCCGGGCCGCGGCCTGGGCGGCGTCGAAGCCGTGGTCGGTGAACCAGAGCTTGGTCGTGACGACGATCTCGTCCCGAGGGATTCCGCTTGCCCGGACCGCCTCGCCGACGTCCGCCTCGTTGCCGTACATCGCCGCGGTGTCGATCAAACGGTAGCCGGCCGCGAGCGCCCAGGCGACGGCCTTGCGGGTGACGGTCCCGGGCGGGGTCTGGAAGACCCCCAAGCCGAGCCGCGGGAGCTCGAGCCCCTGGCCCGTCCGCACCCTCGAGTCGAGCCGCAGCGGCTCGACCGTCGTCATGGCCGCTTCCCCTTCGCCGCCCCGCCATCGCGGAACCGGGAACCGCCGGGGACCCGCGCGTCGTGCCGGCGCAACTGGGCCTCGTGCTCCGGGCAGAGCGAGAACGTTCTCCAGGGCGACGACGGCAACGCGGGCCCCGAGCCGGCCGCGATGAGGTCGACGGGGTGGGGACGGTCGTCGCACGGCCCACCGCTCCCGAGCTCCGGCTCGCCGAGGACGGGCCGGAACGCGAAGTCGTAGGCCTTGCCCATGTCGCACAACGGCCGCTGGAAGATCGCGCTCATCGGTGGGCCGTCGTCCCGATCCGCGGCCGCCTCAGAGCTTCTCGGCGAGCTTCGCGAACTCCGCCGTCGTCCAGCCCTTCAGCGTGACCGTCCGCGCGAACCCCTGCGAGCCGAGCCGCAGGAGGACCTCGTTCGCCACCTCGTCGCTCGGCAGCTCGACCGCCGCCACCGCGTCGAACGCGCCCATCGTATGGAGGAAGGCGACGACCCGCCCGCCGGAGGATTCCACGGCGGTGCGGAACTGTTCGGCCCTCTGCGGGACCTTCTTGACGGTGCGGATCCCTTCCTCGGTCCAGTTCACGAGAACGGCGTACTGCGGCATCGTTCCTCGGAGCCCCTAGACCGGGGCCGATTAAAGGGGTCCGATGCCGGGGGCGGTCGAGGGGGTCGACCGAGCGGGCTATCCCTGACGCGCGTTCCCTGGCATGGCCCGCCGGCGCACCGGTCCGGGGCCGCTCAAGCGATGGTCGAGCTGTTCGAGCGCGGCGGGGTCCAGCTGGCCTTCGAGGATTACGGAGGCGCGGGGGACCCGGTCACGCTGGTGCACGGGGGGTGGGACGACCACGGGACGTGGGACCGGGTCGTCGCCGGCCTCTCCGTAGCTCTGCAGGTCCTCACCTACGACCGGCGGGAGCACGGAGCGAGCTCCGGGCCACCCCGCGCTCACCCGGTGCGGGACGACGCCTCGGACCTGGCGGCCCTCCTCGAGGAGACCGGCCACTTCCCGACCCACGTCGTCGGGCACAGTTACGGTGGCGCGGTCGCGCTCCGGCTCGCGGTGGACCGGCCGGAGCTCGTGCGCAGCGTCACCGTCCACGAGGTCCCGTTCGTCGGGCTCCTCCGGAGCGGCGCCGCCGCCTCGGAGCGGCTCCAGCGGGCCCGCGAGCTCGCCCTCGGTCCGACCCCGGAGGCCGGGGCCCGCGACTACCTTGCGCTGTTCGCTTCGGCCGAGGAGCAGTGGGCGACGCTCGATGCCGCCTCGAGGAGGGCGCTCGGGGCGGCCGCGCCCACTTGGGCGAAGGAGATGGCGGATCCGGACGCCCTGCGACCGGCGTCCGAGGAGCTCGAGGCGATCGCCGTGCCGGTGCTCGCGACCTCCGGTAGCCGCAGCCCCCCCTTCGCGGCCGAGATCGAGGAGGCGCTCGTCACGGCCCTGCCGAACGCCACGGCCGCCCGACTCCGGGATGTCGGGCACTACGTCCAACGGACCGACCCGGACCTGTTCGTCGGAGTGCTGGGCACGTTCCTCCTCGAGCGGAACGTCCCGTCGACCTAGACCGGCCCGTCCCGGCCGAGCTCGTCGAGGAGCGGCATGACGCCGCGGCCGAGCCACTGGCCCCCGTCGACCGCGAGGACCTCGCCGGTGACGTACGACGCCGCGGGGCTCACCAGGAAGCGTACGGCGTCCGCCACCTCCTCCGGTCGGCCGAACCTCCCGAGAGGAACGGTCCGGGTGACCGCCTCGCGGACCCGCTCTCCCGTCCACAACCGGTTGTCGGTCCCTTCGGTCCGGATCGGGCCGGGGGAGACGGCGTTCACCCGGATCCCCTGCGGGGCCCATTCGACGGCGAGCGTCCGGGTGAGCGCGACGACGCCTGCCTTGGCCGCGGCGGAGTGCGCCGTTCCCGGTCCGGCCATCCACGCGTAGGAGGCGACGACGTTGACGATCGAGGAGCCGCGGCGCTCACGGAGGAGCGGGAAGGCGTACCTCGAACAGAAGAACGTGCCGTCGAGGACGATGCCGACGACCGCCCGCCACCCGTTCGGCGTGAGCGCCTCGCTCCGCGCGACGAAGTTGCCGGCGGCGTTGTTCACAAGGACATCCAGCCGCCCGAACCGGTCCCGCACCGCGCCGACGAGCCGCTCGACCTGCTGCGGCACACGGACGTCCGTCGGGACCTCGAGCACCTCCGCACCCCGCGACCGGAGCTCTCGGGCGCCGTCCGCGAGGTGCTCCGCCGAGCGGCTGGCGATCGCCAGGCGGTAGCCGTCCTGGGCGAGGGCGAGCGCGATCGCGCGGCCGATCCCTGTCCCCCCACCCGTGACGAGCGCGACAGGTCCCGCTTCGGATCGTTCTTCGCCCATCCGTCCCGGATCCCTCGGCGGGCAGGCCCCAGGAGGGAAAACCGCTCCGGCCCCGCGGTCGACGGCGAACCGGGGTCCCGCCCTCAACCCGCGGCGCCCGACGGGTCACCCCCGACCGTCGGAGCCGGCCGTGCGCTTCGGAGCACGATCCCCCGTCGCCGGCCGGGCGGCACGGCCGATCGCCTCGAGGTCGGCCGCGGAGAGGCCACGGCCCGGTACCCCGTCGGCCCGGAAGACGGCCTTCCCCTCGTGGAAGACGATCACCGTCGGGACGACGTCGATCCCGAACCGGTCCCACAACGGACTATCGTCCGGGGTGACGTCCGCGACAAGCAGGTGAAGCCCGGGCTGCCTCTGCAGCCAGGCGAACTCGGGCGCGAACGTGCGGCAGAACGGGCACCACTCGGCGAGGAACGCGACCGCCACGGCGCCCGGCCGTCGTAGCCGCTCGCCGTCGAACGCCTCCGCTCCTACCGTCTCGAGCTCTCCGGCCACCCCGTCTCCTTCCCGGCCGCGTCGGGTCCGCGCCCTCGGTTGTAGGGTAGCCGCGTCGCATCATCCCCCTTCCGGCGGTCGCCGGCCAGCGCGCACCCCCTTCTCTTCAGGGAGGGCGGGGGGAGGGCGGGAAGGCATCTGCGGCTCCGCCGCGGGCGGCCTCGAGCGCAGGCGTCCGGGAGCCGGCGCCGAAGCACCGCTTTTGTAGGTGACGCTCGTCAAGGTGTTGCCGGAGGGCCGACGTGATCCGCGAGGGAACGATCGTCTGCGACGGCTGCCAGGCGCCGATCACCAAGGTCACCCAGGTGCCGGAAGACGGCTGGCCCCAGATGCACAACCTCTGCTCGGCGTGCTTCGAGTCGCTCTGGAAGACCGGGCTCCAGCGGGCCTAGCCGGACGGGGTCCGGCCTATGCCCCCCGCCCGATCGGCGGGTCCGGGCCCTCGAAGGGGGCCAGGGTCTCGATCGCCTCGTCCTCGAACCAGCTGAGGACGACGAAGTACCACGTCAGGACGATCAGGAGGAGGGTCGCCGCCCCGCCCGCGGGCGACAGCACGACGACCGCTCCCGCTTCGAGAGCGTGCCGCTCCGCGACCGGCTCGACGTGGAGGAGCTCGTCGCCCCGGTCGGTCGTCACCCGCCAGGACGGGACGAGGTGGCTCACGTGCCGCAGGCGGAACGCCGGGCCACCGCCGATCGCGATCTCGTGACGGGCGAGGTGGGCGGACAGACGCGCGATGGGGTCCTGCTTCCCCTCCTGGCGCACGAGGATCGTCGGCTGCAGGAACCCGGACCGCTTGAGGGTCCAGCTCCCCTCGAAGGTCGCGGCCGTCGCGAGCGACCCCCCGGGGCGTTCCCAGGTGAGCGTCGCGATCTCCCCGTCGCCCGCGCGCAGGGAGTACGCGGCCGGACGCTCCCGGGTCCGGATCCAGCGGAGCGCCGACGGGTCGACCGACCCGAACGGGACCAGGGCCACGGCGCGACACCGTCGAGCCGCACTTAACGCGACGGGTTCGTCACGGCGGAGCCGCCGCAGGCGTGGCAAGGCCGCTCACGATGGAGGCCTCAACATCTAAGAGCGGGTCGTCATGCCCGAACGATGGCCCGACGCGTCGGATCGCCCGCGCTCCAGGCCGAGTTCGACCGGGAGGCGCCCGCCTACGACCGCACCGCGCGGGCGTCGATGCCGGGGTACTCGGCCCTCCACCGGACCCTCATCTGGGGGGTCCCGTTCCTCCCGACCCGCGCGTTCCGCGTCCTCGAGCTGGGGGTGGGTACCGGTGCGCTCACCTCCGCGCTGCTCCGGACCTTCCCCCACGCCTCGGTGGTCGCGATCGACGTTTCCCCGAAGATGATCGCCGCCGCCGAGAAGCGTCTCCACGAGTTCCGGGACCGGGTCGAGCTCGTCGCCGGTCGTCTCGAGGACGCCTGGGAGGGGCGCTACGATGCAGTCGTCTCCGCGCTGGCGATCCACCACCTCGAGGACCGCGAGAAGTGGCGCCTCTTCCGTCGGGTGCACCGTTCCCTCGCGCCGGGCGGCTACTTCGGGGACGGGGACGACCATCTTCCCGAGGACCCGCTCTTCGACTCGCGCTTCGCCCAGATCGCCTCGACGGAGCTCGGGCTGCGGCCGCCGCGGGGAGCGTACCGTTCCCCGCAGCTCGTCTGGCACGAACATGAGCGGTTCGACCACCCGTGCACCCTGGCCGCCGAGGTAGCGGCCCTCGAGCGCTCCCGGTTCCCGCACGTGGCGGTCCCGTGGCGCTATTTCGGCCAAGCGGTCGTCTGGGCCTACCGCTAGTCGACGAAGGACGACGGTGCTGCGCGAGACGACGTTCTTCGTCGGCGGAGGAGCGGTGGTCGGGCTCGGCGTCGCGCTCGGGTTCGGCCTCTGGCTCTCGGGGGCCGGGGTCGACTTCTGGACGGCGTGGCTCGCGGCCGGGATCGCGGTCGGCCTCGGGGGGTTCTTCGTGCGCGTGGGGGCCGACGCCCGAGCTTTCCGCCGGCAGTGGCTCCGGGCGCTGGAGCAGGGTCGGCCACCGCCGCCCGGGGGGCCACCGCTCTAAGGTCGGCCGAACCGGGGGCGGTCGGGCAAGTCGGCAACCTTTTTCTTTCGAGCCCCGGTCCGGTAACGTGGCCGGGATGGGGTAGCTTGGTTATCCTGGGGGACTGTGGATCCCTCGACCCGGGTTCAAATCGGCGCGGGACCCCCCGCGCCGGGAAACTCTCGGTCCCGGCCCCACGCTACCTGGCTCGCGGCCGCGCGCGCCGCGGAGGGCGCCGCGCGGCCGCCTGCCGCGAGAGCTTCTCGAGCACGGCCGGAAGCTCCCCTAGGGAGAACCCCGCCCACGACGCCCCCCACCGTTTCAGGTCCTGCGGGGTGAGCGTCCAGTCCCGCAGGGTGCTCGCCCGCCCGAGCGCCGTCACCCCGGCGACCGACCGGGCCGCCTCCATGTCGAACCTCGAGTCCCCGACGAGGAACAGCGGAACCTCGCCGTAGCGGCGACGGTACTCGGCGAGGTGCTCCCGCTTGGTCCCCTCGGCCGAGCCGAGGACGTCGTCGAACCAGTACCGCAGCCCCTCCCGCTCCAGGAGGAGCTCCGCCATCTCCGTCTCGGAGCCGGTGGTCACGGAGAGGTTCCACCGGTCCGTGGCGAGCGTCTTGAGGAGCTTCGGGACCTCAGGGAACGGCTCCGCGCGGGCGTACGCCTCCGCCACCTTCCGCTGATGGAAGGTCCGGGACGCCGTGGCCCGGAGCGTCCCGGGGGCGTCCGGGTACAATTGCGCGAGCTGGGCCTCGAACGGCATCCCGGTCGTCGCGAGGTAGTGGACCCGCGCCTCCTCTACCGGGGTCCCGAACGTCTTCGCCATCACGTCCGCCGCGACGTCGCTGATGAGCCCCAGGTCGTCGAGGAGGGTCCCGTCCAGGTCGAAGAGGACCACGCCCCGCTCGGCCGCAGGGCTCGGGCGCTCTCGGTCGAGCTTCGAGCGCGGAGGAGGAAGGGCCGGCCCGCCCGGCGCCAGCACCGGCAGCTCCGCCGGAGGACGCCCCGTCGGGTCCGCACCCATCGGGGCGGGGAGTCCGCCTGACCTTTAACGGTCCCGGGCGTGCCCGCGCCATCGTCAGTCCGCCGTCCGGTGGGCTGCCTAGGCAAGGAGGGTCGGGGAAGCGATGCATCCGAGCCGCGCGATCCGGGGGCGGACGACGCGGCTCCTCGAGGGCCGGCGCATCCTGGTCGGCATCTCGGGGTCGATCGCGGCGGTCGAGGTCCCCAGGATCGTCCGTGAGCTCCTCCGGCACGGGGCGGAGGTGCGCGCGGTGATGAGCCCCGAGGCGACCCGGCTCCTCACCCCGGAGGCCGTCGAGTTCGCGACCGGTCATCCGCCGGTGGTGCAGCTCACCGGCAACGTCGAGCATGTCACGTTCCTCGGGCCGGGCGAGGGCCAGGCGGACCTCTACCTCATCGCCCCGGCGACCGCGAACACCGTCTCCAAGATCGCCCACGGGATCGACGACACGCCCGTGACCTCGTGCGCCTCCGTCGCGCTCGGGGCCCACGTACCGATCCTGCTCGTCCCGGCGATGCACGGCTCGATGGCCGAGAACCCGGCCGTCCGGGAGAGCCTGGAGCGGCTCCGGAGCTGGGGGGTCGACGTGGTGCCGGGCGCCAGCGTCGAAGGCGAGGCGAAGCTCGCCTCGCCCGACGAGGTCGCTGCGGCGGTCCTGCACCGTCTCGGAAGGGGCCCGTGGGCGGCACGGAAGGTCGTCGTCATCGGCGGCGCCGCGCGCGAGTCGATCGACGCGGTCCGAGCCATCACCAACGAGAGCTCCGGGGCCACGGCCGTCGCGCTCGCCGACCAGGCCTTCTACCGCGGGGCCGCCGTCGAGCTCTGGGCCGGAGCGCTGAGCGTGCCGGTCCCGCCGTGGCTCGTCGTCCACCGGTGGAGGTCGGTCGGCGACCTCCTGGCGCTGGCCCGCTCGCGGCGGCGCGAGCTCGCGGGGGCGGCCGCGGTCTTCGTGCCGGCGGCGCTGGCCGATTACACCCTCCAACCGACCACCGGCAAGATCGCGTCGCGTCAGCATCCGACCCTGCGCCTCGAGCTCACCCCGGCGCCGAGGGTCATGCCGGTGCTGCGTCGGCTGACGCCGCCGCCGACGAAGCTGGTCGCGTTCAAGCTCCTCGCCAGCAGCTCGGCCGACGAGCTGGAGCGGGAGGGCCGACGGCTCGAGGAGGAGAGCGGCGCCGACTGGGTCATCGCCAACGACACCTCGGCGTTGGGCGCCGCCGAGTGGACCGTCCTCGTCCTCCCTCATGGGGAGGCCCGGCGATGGCTGCACGGCCCCAAGGGCGAGGTGGCCGGTAAGCTGCTCGACGACCTCGGCAAGGAGCTCGCCAACGAGCTCGGGCCCCCGCCGCCCGGGTCGGCGCGTTCGCGCGTCCACAAAGGGGCTAAGACGACGCGCGGTCGACGCACCTAGCCCGCCGTCGGGACCCTCCGACGACCCTCCCCACCTCGAGGCTGGGCGGCCGATGGACGAAGAACCTGCTCCCCAGCCGCGTGAAGGCCCACGGGGCGGGGGGCCGTCGCTCGCCGCCCTTATGACCCGCCCCTTTCTCGCGGCGCCCGATCGATCATGGTGAAGTTGACGGAAGGGCGGGGGAAGGAGCTGTTCCGCAAGTACGGGATCCCGGTGCCGAAGGGGGTCGTCGTCGGTTCGCCGGAGGAGGCGGAGCGCGCCGTTCGGTCGGGCGCCGTCCCGCTCCCCTGCGTCGTCAAGGCTCAGGTCCTTGCCGGCGGTCGCGGGAAGGGGGGCGCGGTCCGCTTCGCATCAACGCCCGAGGAGGCGCGGTCGGCGGCCGCCGCGATCCTCGGCAGCCCGTTCCAAGGAGAGACGGTCCGGGAGGTCCTCCTCGAAGAGAAGGTCGCGATCGCCCGGGAGCTGTACGTCTCGTTCGCCCTCGACCGCACCGCTCGGCTGCCCGTACTGATGACGAGCGCCCGGGGGGGCGTCGAGATCGAGTCCGTCGACGACACCGCGATCGACCGCCAGCCCGTCGACCCGTTCCCCGGCCTGCTCGCCTACGAGCGCCGGAGGGCGGCGAGGTCCCTGGGCCTCAGCGGCCCGCCTGCCGGGGAGCTCGACCGGCTCCTCGCCGGCCTCTACCGGGTCTTCGAGCGCGAGGACGCCGAGCTGGTCGAGGTGAACCCGCTCGCCGTGGTCGGGGACCGACTGCTCGCGCTCGACGCGAAGGTGATCATCGAGGACGACGCGGCGTTCCGCCATCCGGAGTACTCCGCGATCCACGACGACCGGACCCCGCTCGAGGAGATCGCCCGGGAGAAGGAGATCGCGTTCGTCCAGCTCGACGGGAACATCGGCGTGATCGCGAACGGCGCGGGGCTGACGATGGCGACGCTGGACGTCCTGAAGGAGTTCGGCGGGGCGCCGGGCGTCTTCCTTGACCTGGGCGGGACCGACGACCCGAAGAAGGTCTCGGAAGCGTTCCTCCTGATGGCCCAGGCGAAACCGAGGGCGGTCTTCCTCAACATCTTCGGTGGGGTCACCCGCTGCGACACCGTCGCGAAGGGGCTGGTCGAGGCCCTCGGCTCGGTCCCGTCCTCCGAGCGGTTCCCGCTGGTCGCCCGGATTCGGGGGAACAACGAGGCCGAGGGGACCGCGATCTTGCGCGCGGCGGGCATCACGAGCGTCGCCGAGCTGAGGGCGTCGGCCCAGGCGGTCGTCGCCGCGGCGAAGGAGCCCCGATGACCGTCCTCGTCGACGCCGATACCCGCGTGGTGGTCCAGGGGATCACCGGTCACCAGGGGACCGGCCACGCCCGCGCGATGCGGGAGTTCGGGACGAAGGTGGTGGCGGGGGTCACCCCCGGCAAGGGCGGGACGTCCGTCGAGGGCGTGCCCGTCTTCGACACCGTGCAGGAGTCGGTCGACCGGGCCGGGGCGAACGCCTCGTGCCTGTTCGTCCCGGCGCCGTTCGCGAAGGATGCCCTCCTCGAGGCCGTGGACGCGGGGGTGAAGCTGTGCGTCCTCGTCACCGAGCACATCCCGTTCCACGACATGCTGGTGATGTACCACTACGCGCGCGCGAAGGGGACGAGGATCATCGGGCCGAACTGCCCGGGGATCGCCTCGCCCGGGAAGGCGAAGGTCGGGATCATCCCGAACGTCGTCTTCCGGCCGGGACGCGTCGGCGTGATCTCGCGCAGCGGGACGCTGACGTACGAGATCGTCAACGGGATCAAGGAGCACGGCCTCGGCCAGTCGACGTGCATCGGCCTCGGCGGCGACCCGATCGTCGGGACGTCGTTCGTCGACGCCCTGCCGCTCTTCGAGAGCGACCCGGACACCGACCTGATGGTCCTCGTCGGCGAGATCGGCGGAACGGCGGAGGAGGACGCGGCGGAGTACATCCAGGCGCACTTCACCAAGCCCGTGGTCGCGTACATCGCCGGGCGGTCCGCCCCTCCGGGGAAGCGCATGGGCCACGCCGGAGCGATCATCAGCCGCGGCCGCGGCACCGCCGCGACCAAGATCGCCGCGCTCGAGAAGGCCGGGGCCCAGGTCGCCCGCTTCCCCTACGAGGTCCCGGAGCTGGTGGCGTCGCTCGCGGCCCGGGCCGGACGCCGATGAGCCCCGACCCTCCCGCACGGCCCCACGACGCCGCGGAGGCGGTCGAGCCGTGCCTCGTTCCCGGGTGCGGCGCGCCGAGCATCCGTCACCTCTCCCGGGTGGAGGCCGCGAAGGCGTTCGACGGCCTCCCCGAGAAGGGCCGGCGCGCGCCGCTCTGCCGGGACCACTACCGCGAATGGAAGAAGGCGACCCGGGAGCGGCGTGCGCTCGACCGCCTCGGACGGTAGGCAGGAAGGAACGGGTTCGGGCCCGGCGACATCCGTCGTCGCCGGTCCCGTTACTGCTTGCGCATCTTCTGGGCCCTCATGCGGCGGCGCATCCGCTTCTTGCGCCACTTCCACCGCATGTGGCCGCGCTTCTTCCAGACCCGGGATGAGCGTTTCATTCCACCTTCGGCCTGACGGCGCGGCGGTACGGCCGTCGCTTAATAAGCCTGCCCTCGGCGCTCGCACGGCGGGCCGTCCGCTTATCTGCGCCGGTCGGGTCGACCGGAGGTGCTGACGGCGGCCGACCTCGAGGTGAACGTCCTCGACTTCCGCCACCGCGCGTTCCAGTTCGACCGGCTCGTCGAGCACGCGGGCGTTTCGCTCGCGGTCTTCTCGCGCACGGAGACCGAGTCCGAGCGTCAGCTCCGGCCGAAGCTCGTGCGCCTCACCGTCGTCGTGCCGCTCGGCTGGGTCGTGCTGGACGAGGCCGCCGACGCCCTGCGCGTCGCCCGGGACGGCACCGCCCGTCCGACGAAGGACGCCCCCGCCATCGAGGTCGCCGCCGAGCCGTCGGAGTTCGAGGAGGAGGGGGTCCGCTGGAAGCGGTCCCCCGCCGGGCCGGCGGCCTACGTCTACGCCCCCGTCGACCTCCCCGGGGGCGTGCTCACCCCGGAACGGCTCGCGGCGCTCGGCCTCGCGTGAGGGCGCCCTAGGCCTTCGGCCTCAGGGCCAGCTCGACCAGGGCGGCGATCGCCGCCCCGACGATCGGCGCGACCCAGAAGATCCAGTCCTGCTGGATCGCCCACCGGTCCCCCGAGAACCACGCCGACAGGAGCGCCGGGGCGAAGCTGCGCGCCGGGTTGACCGAGGCGCCGTCGATCGGGATCGCGATGAAGTTCGTCATCGCGAGGGTGAGCGCGATGCCGACCGGGGCGAGGTTGCTCGCCGAGCCTTCCTTCCTCGTGCCGAACAGGATCACGGTGACGAGGAAGAACGTCATGACGACCTCGAGGAGGAAGACCGCGCCCATCGACACGCCGTACGGGGCGCCGTTGCCGGAGTAGCCCTGCGCGGCGAGGGCGGCGCCCGGACCGGTCACCGTGCCCCAGAGGGTGGAGGAGCCGTACGCCACGCCGGCGACCGCGAGGACGCCGACGATCCCGCCCGCCACCTGCGCGAGGATGTAGCCGACCGCGTCCGTCGCCTTCGTCCGCCCGGTGAGGAGCATCGCGACCGTGACCGCGGGGTTGAAGTGGGCCCCGGAGATGTCCCCGAAGGCGTAGATCATCCCGAGGACGCCGAAGCCGAGGGAGAGGCTCAGCAACAGGACCCTCGCGTTGAAGACCGTCGTGGCGGCCGCGCTCGCGAGGTCCATGTTGAGCGACAGGAGGGCCGCCCCCGTGATCGCGACGAGCAATCCGAACGTTCCCAGGAATTCCGCGAGATACCGTTGGCCGGCGGACCATCTCATCGACGACCCCGCTAGCGGCCGTCTCTAAAGCCCTTCGGTTGGACGGGTCCCGGCCGCCGGGGCGGCCGAGGCGCCCGCCGGACGTTCGGGGATCAGAGGACGCCCATCTGCGCGAGCTTCTCGGGAAGGTAGTGGTCGGTGACGTAGTTGAGGCCGTACTTCGCGAGCGACTGCTGCTCGGCCTTCTTGCCGTTCTTGAGCATCAGCTCGATCTCCGCGCGCCAGTCGGGCGTGCCGAACCTCGGGTCGGTCCGCTCGGCCTCGAGGGCGCGCACGTCCTGCTCGCTGAGCTTGTCGGACGGCAGGTCGTAGTTCTCGATGTCGGAGGCGGTGACCCCGAGGAACTCCGCGCTGGGCGTCGCGAGGTAGCTCGACAGGTGGGCGGTCTTGATCGCCCCGAACGCGACGCTCGCGTAGATGCGGAACGACCACGGGTCGCCGTCCGTGAAGACGACGACCGGTAGGTGGAGCTCCTCCGAGAGGCGCTTCAGGAACCGGCGGGTCGACCG
>DASPQN010000083.1:0-11998 GCA_035624925.1 Thermoplasmata archaeon | reverse complement strand
GACGGATGGTCGGGCAGGTGGAAGTCGAGGAGGGAGTCGGCGAGGGCCTGATGCACGAGCCGTCCCGGCTCCGTGACGTGCTCCTCGCCGATCACCAGGGTCGACAGGCCGCTCTGACGGAGGTGGTTCTTCAGGCTCGCGAGGTCGACGTTGAGCTGGGACGGGTGGTCGATCATGTCGACCAGGCTCGCGACGAGGCCGTGCAGGTAGGCGTTCCGCACCCGGAACACCCGATGGATCGGCAGCGAATCGAACCGGCGGAGCTTCTCGTTAGCGAGGGCGAGCAGCAGGCCCCCGAGCTCCTCGAGCTCGGCGACCGAGCTCTCGACGTTCTCGCGACGGGCCGGGTTCGCCTCCAGCTCCAGCCGGAACGGGAGGAAGACGACCGGCACGGGGAGCGCGCTGGTCTCCCGCAGCTCGCGCGCCAGGAACGGCAACAGGGCGCTGCCGGTCCCGCCGCCGAGCCCGGCCAGGAGGAAGACGAGCTCGAAGCCCGCGAGACGTCGGACGACCTCGTCCCGGCTCTCCTCGGCCGCGCGGAGGACCGCGGCGCGGTCACCGCCGCTCCCCCGGCCGTGGAGCTCGCGTCGGCCGAGGAGGATCCGCTCGTCGACGCCGATCCGTCCGAGGTGCATCGCGTCGGTGTTGACGGCGATCGCCCGGGCCCCGGGTAGCCCCAGGGTGACGAGGTCCTCCACGGCCTCGCTCCCGGCGCCGCCGAGACCGACGACGGCGATCGACGGCGAGAGGGCGAGGGCGCTGAGGGAGTCGGGCGTTCCGGCGTCGGCCATGGGGTCTGCCGCGTTACGGTGGGGGCGTCCCCTCCGCCGCGACGGGGTCGCCCTCGCGACGGTGGAGACGCGTCGGGGGTGCCAGCTGGTCGATGCGGCTCCGGATGTACTCCCGCACCGCCGAACGCACCGCGTCGTCGACGCTCACCGAGTTCCCTTCCCGGACGAACTCCTCGAGCCGGTTGTTGTCCCGCCGGGAGAGCTCAACGACGACCTTGCGGATATGGTTCGGAGGGAGGTGAAGTTCGACGTACTGCTCGAGGCCCTCGCGGATCGTGTCGGAGATCGTCGCGGTGCTCTTCTCCTCCTGGATCCGCTTCAGCTTCTCGAGCAGCTCCTCGGGAATGCGGACCGTGACCCGCTCGGACGTGTCGACCATGTGCGTCAGACAATATGTGCTTCTTTGTCAGACGATTGACATATCGGTGTGGAGGTATATAGACTGCGCGCCGGCGAGGTCCGCGGGGCTCCTGAGCCCCCGGTCCACTTCGCTACGGTCCCCGACCCCAGGGTCCTCGGGTACAGCGCGGCTTCCGCGTCGTGCCCCGTGAACGGCCGCCCAACGACCGAGGGCCCGGTCTCGCGAACGAGAAGTCTACTGCGGCAGCACGACGAGCCGATCGGCCCTGCATTCCGGGCGTGGCCACGGACCAGGGCGCGGCGCCTCGGACCGCCCTCGCCCCGACGGCCGGCCCTCCGCCGCTCGGGGACCGGCCGGCGTTGTGGCGGTCGATGGTGGGCGGTCCGCCAGGTAGCCGGGGGTCGACCCCTAGTGCGACCCGGTGATCTCTCCGTCCGGCGTGATGTCGATCTCCTCCGACGCCGGGTGGGCCGGGAGCCCAGGCATCGTCTCGATCGCGCCCAGGTACGAGACGGTGAATCCCGCGCCGGCGCTCCGAGCGTAGCGGTGGACCGTCACGCGGTAGCCCCGGGGGAGGTTGAGCCGCTTCGCGTCGTCCGAGAGGGAGAGCGGGGTCTTCGCCATGCAGACGGGTCCGGCCGCCTCGCCGAGGCGCTCGAGCCGTGCCCGACCTTCCGTCGCCTCTGGGGCCTCGTCGACGCCGTCCGCACCGTAGAGGCGCGTGGCGATCAGCTCGACCTGCCGAAGGATCGGGGTCCCGACGGGGTAGAGCGGTCGGGTGTGGCGACCAAGCGCCGCGACCCGCTGGACCGCGCGAGCCAGGTCCTCCACGCCGGCGCCGCCCTCCGCGAAGCCACGGGATTCGACCGCCTCGACGCCCTTGGCCTTGCAGAACTCGAGGACCTTCGTGGCTTCCTCGGCAGAATCCCCGGGGAAGCGATTGAGCGCGACCGTCGTCGGCGCCCCGAGGGCGTCGAGGTTCGACAGGTGCTGGCCGAGGTTCTCCAGCCCCCGCTCGAGGGCCGCAAGGGCCGGCCGGCCCGCCTCCTCGTCCGTCGCCCCGCCCTGGAACCGCAGACCCCGCTGGGTGACGACCAGGACGGCGGCATCGACGTCGACCCCGACCACGGGGGTCACGATGTCGACGAACTTCTCCGCCCCGAGCTCGGTCGCGAACCCGGCCTCGACGACGGCGTACTCGCTCGTCGAGAGCGCCAGCTCGATCGCCAGCCGGCTGCACGTCCCGTGGGCGAGGTTCCCGAACGGCCCGGCGTGAACGAGGGCCGGGGTCCCTTCGGTCGTCTGAACGAGGTTCGGCTCGAGCGCATGCCGCAGCAACGCCGCCATCGCCCCGCCGACCCGGAGGTCGCTCGCCCGGATGGGCCGGTCGTCCTTCGAGAACCCGACGAGGATCCGGTTGAGGCGCGCCTTGAGGTCGGGATAGTCGCGGGCGAGGGCGAGGACCGCCATCACCTCGGAGGCGGCGGTGATCATGAACGAGCTCGGATAGGCGATCTGCTTCGAGATCCCCTGGCCGACCGTGAGGTGACGGAGCGCCCGGTCCTCGACGTCCATCGTGCGGCTCCAGAGGTACTTCGAGGGGTCGATCCCCAGCGCGTTGCCGTGGTACACGTGGTTGTCGGCGACCGCGGAGAGCAGGTCGTGCGCCGACGCGACGGCATGGATGTCCCCCGTGAACCCGAAGTTGATCTCCGTCGCCGGCTCGACCGTCGCGCGCCCGCCGCCGGTCGCCCCGCCCTTGATCCCGAACACCGGGCCGAGCGACGGCTGGCGGAGGCAGGCGACCGCCGGGCTCCCGATCCGACAGAGCCCCTCGGCGAGACCGATCGTCGTGACCGTCTTGCCCTCGCCGTGGCGGGTCGGGGTCATCGCGGTGACGAGGACGAGCTTCCCCCGACGCGGCCGGCCGGCCCGCGAGCGCACCGCGGCGACCGAGACCTTCCCCGAGCCCGGTCCCGCGGGCGCGACCTCGTCCGGTCCTAGGTCGAGAAGCTGGGAAAGTTCGGAGAGCGTACGCATCGCGGTCCCTCGGCGTGGACACCGGGCGTGGCCTATCAAGCTCAGGGTCAACCCGAAACGACGGTCGTCCTCGGCGTTATCTCCCCTCGGCGACGTGGAACGACGTGCCCGTCCGTCTCGACCCGCTGGCGACCGACCTTGAGGCGAGCCACCGGCTCGGCCGGTGCGCCGCCACCACCCGTGCCGGGGAGAGCCGCGAGTCGGAGGGATGGGTCCGGGCCCTCGAACAGCGGCTCGCCGGCGGAACGGTGACCGGCCGCCTCTACGTGGTCGACGGTCGGCCGACCGGGTTCGTCAGCTGGACCCCGGGCGGACCGGTCGGGGCGTCCGTCGAGCTCCTCTACGTCGCCCCGGGGTCGTCCGACCCCGAGGACTACGCCCGGATCTTGGCGGCGGTCGAGACGGAGGTCGGGCCGGTCGCGTTCGTGCCGGGGCCGCTCGCCGGCCTCGCACCGGGGGCCGAGGAGCGGCTGATGCGCGGCCTCGGGTACCGGCGCTACGGCCGCAGCGAGATGGTCCTCGGGGACGACGCTCCGGATCTCGATCCTCCGGCCGAGCCCGGGGAGCGTCTGCGCGAGGTCCAGCGGACCGACCTCCCCGCGCTCGCCGAGCTCCATCGCCGGGCCTACCGGGACAGCTTCGACAGGTACCTGTTCCTCGAGTTCACGGACGAGCACGCGGACGCCCTGCGCGAGGTGGAGGAGATCGTCGACGGACGCTGGGGAGAGTTCCTCGCCGAAGGCTCGTGGGTGGCCGAGCGGGGCGGACGGCCCGTCGGGAGCGTCCTGTCGGTGCGCGGGACGACGGGCGGGCTGATCGCCGACGTCATGGTCGACCCTGACCTTCAGGGACACGGCGTGGGCCGACGGGTGCTCGCGACCGCGGCCGGCGCGATGCGCCGCGCCGGAGTACCACGGATCTACCTCAACGTCACGGAGGGGAACGACCGGGCGATCCGGCTCTACCGGCGCCTGGGCTTCGTCCGCTCGCTCGGCCCCACGCACGACTGGTACAACGCCCGCCGGATCCCGGTCGCGCCGTCGCCGGACGCCTAGGCCGGCTCCGCGGGCTGGGCCGCCGCCTGCGGGGTGAAGCCGAGCGTTCGGAGGGCACGGAACCCCCCGGTCATCACCACCGCGAGGGCGACGATCGATCCCCCGGCGAGCAGGTACGTCCCTTGGACGCCGACCTCGAACGTGACGATACCGCCGGTCGTCTGGCCGATCGGCACCAGGGCGTAGCTCCCGACCTCGTCGGCCGAGAAGACGCGGCCCAGGAGCTCGTCCGGGACGGTCGCCTGGACGCTCGAGAGGAACACGGTCTGGATCATCCCCGGGAAGATCCCGTAGATGAAGATGATCGGGAGCGCGAGCCAGATCGAACGCACCAGCGCGAGCCCCAGGACCGCGAGGCCCATCGCGAGGACGAGGACGATCAGCACGCGGCCGGCCCGCTGCTCGAAGCGGGCGTGGGCGACGGTGACCATCCCGACCGCGGTGCCCACCGTGGACGCGGAGACCATCGCGCCGTACCAGAACCCGGAGGCGAGGCGGAGCCAGAGGAGGACGTAGAGCCCGAGCTCGACGAACGCGACGGCGATCAGGAAGTTCACGACCAGCGCGACGACCGTCATCTCGAAGATGTCCCGACGGCCGTAGAGGTACCGGAACCCTTCGACGACGTCCGTCAGGATCCGCCGTCGGGTCCTCGGCCGGGGAGGGCTCAGGTCCGCTCGCACGCCGACCAGGGCGACCTGGGTCGCGAGGAACAGCCCGAACGGGAAGCCGAGCGCGTAGACGGGCGAGCCGACGCTGAGGACGACCCCGACGCCGAGGGCCCCGACGGCGCTCGTCACCGCCGCGATCGCGTAGATCAGGCCGTTCGCGCGGCCGAGCTCGGAGGTCGGCACGAGCCGGGGCACGGAGGCATTGTACGCGGGCCGGAAGACGGTCGCCGACGACACGAGCAGGGCCCACGCCGGCAGCGCGAGCGCGACCCAGACCGGGAAGTAGAACCCCCCCGCGAACGGTACGGCGACCTGGCCGCCCGGGCGGACGAACAGGTCGGCGGCGAGCCCCGCGGTCGCGACCAACGACAGGAGGTTCGCTAGCCGCAAGAGCAGGTGCCGGTCGTGGCGGTCGGCGAGCGGGCCGGAGAAGAACGCGCTCCCGAACGTCGGGACGGTCGACGCGAGCCCTAGCAGGGCGAGCGCGATCGCCCCCTGTCCGGCGTGGCCGGCGTTCCCGTAGGAGGTCGGGATGACGAAGATCAGGACGACCAGGGCGGTCGCCGGACCCGCGAACTGGAGGGCGCCGGCGGTCAGGAACGCCGGCATCGAGTCGTGGCGCAGGATCTCGGCGTACGTCGGGCCGGTCGCCACGGCGCGCGGCGGACCGGCCGTATCGGGAATAAGCCTATCGCGCGGGCCGCCCGGACCGCGTGCGAAACCCGCATGTAGCTGGGACCTGTCGCCCTCGCCGGGTTCGGGCGTGCGCCTTCTCCACCGCGACCCGACGACCGGCACGCTGAAGCTCCGCCTCGAGACGCCGAGCGACCTCTGGCGGATCGCCCGTCTCGTGCGGCCGGGCACGGCCGTGGGGGCGTCGACGACGCGGCGCGACCCGGAGGCCCCCCAGGAGGTCGCCGGCGCCGAACGCACCCGACGGCGCGTCTACCTTGTCGTCCGGGCCGAGCAGGTCGAGTTCCACGGGTTCTCGAAGCATGTCCGGGTCACCGGACCGATCGTCGAAGGTCCGTTCGACATCGGCCGCCACCACACCCTGGACCTCGCCGAGGGGGACGACGTGACGCTCGGGATGCCGGAGCCGACGGCGACCGAGCGGGCGCTGCTCGAGGAGGGGCTCGAAGGCCGGGGCGACCCCACCATCGTGATCGCGGCCGTCGACTGGGGCGACTCCTCGCTCGTCCGCGTCCGCGGGCGGGCGATCGAGCCGATCGCCGACGTCCGACGCACGATCGCCGGCAAGCGGCTCGAGAGCGGGCAGGCCGAGAAGGACCGCGCGAGCTATCTCGAGGAGCTCCGCGCGCTCACCGAGCGCGAGGCGAGCTCGGCGACCGCGGTGGTCCTCACCGGGCCGGGGTTCCTCAAGGAGGCGCTCGCCCGGCGCCTCGCCGAGACGGACCCGGAGCTGGCGAAGCGGCTCAAGGTCTACCCGGCCGCCGAGGGCGGTCGGGTCGGGGTCGACGAGCTCCTGCGGTCCGGGCGGGCGAGCGAGGTGCTCCGGGCGAGCGTCGCCGCCGAGGAGGCGGAGGTGGTCGAGCAGCTGGTGCAGGCGGTCGCCGGCGGCCGCCGCGCCGCGGTCGGCCGGCGGGAGGTCGCCGAGGCCCTCGACGCGGGGGCGGTGGAGACGGTCCTGGTCAGCGAGACGCTGCTCGCGGACCCGGAGGTCGTGAAGGTCCTCGACCGCTCGAGGGCGTCGCGGGCCCGCCTGTTCGTCGTCCGAGCGGACGACCCGCCCGGGAAACGGCTGAAGGGCCTCGGGGAGATCGCGGCGATCCTGCGCTACGACTGGACGAGCAGCGTCGCGCCTACGGGATCGCCTGGATCGCCTCGCGGAGCTCCTCGAACCGGCGCCTCAGGTCCTTGAGGGCGAAGCGGAGCGCCTCGCGCGCGGAAAGGGAGCCGTCCGTCTCGAACCGGAGGAAGAACCGCTCCTCGTCCGGCTCGATGCGGATCGAGCCGTGCTCGCAGGTCGTCTCGCACAGATGGCAGTCGATGCACTTGACCTCGTCCGTGACCGAGAGCTTCCCGTCGGCGAAGTTGAGGATGCTCACGGGGCAGGACGCCGCGGTGCGCTTGAGGCAGGCGTCGGTGCAGCCGTCCTTGCGGGCGATGCGCACGTGGGGCCGCGGGAAGATCCCGACGGCGTGGGCGACCTGCCACTTCGCGTGCTCTCGCCCCGTGCCCACGACCGCGGTCGCGTAGGCGAGGAGCGCCTGACGGGCGCCGAGCCGCACGATCGGGACCTCCGGCTCGAGGATCGCGAGCGACGCGTCGCCGAGCGGCACGACGTCCTTCGCGTAGACGGTGCACGGCCCCTTGCGGTCGATCGAGAACATCACCTGGCACTGCGGGCAGCCGGCGCCCCCGCACGTGCACTCGGACTTCCGCCGGAACTGCGAGAGGTCGGTCGGGATCGGGAGCAGGCCCAGGCGCAGCGCGACCCCCTCGTCGAACATGCTGGTCGACGAGTCGTAGTCCTTGCCGGTCGTCTCGTCCCGGATCGGCCCCAGGTGGAACTCGACGTCCTCGATGGCGAGCTTCGGGACGTCGGCGATGAGCGTGCGGCGGATCGCGTTCGCCTGGGCCGCCGAGACCCCCTCGAGCTCGAGCGACGTCGAGCGGGGCTTGAGCTCCTCGATGACGACCGGCATCGCTACACCCGCCGGCCGCGCCGTCCGCCCTTCGGCTTGGTGCCGTCGTGCGGGACCGGCGTCACGTCCTCGATCCGCTGGATCTTGACCCCCGCGCGGGCGAGCGCGCGGATCGCCGCCTGCGCCCCGGGGCCCGGGGAGCGGGAGCGGTTGCCCCCTGGCGCGCGCACCCGGACGTGGAGCGTCTCGTAGCCCTTCTCCTTCAGGACCGCCGCGATCTGGTCGGCGGCCTTCATCGCCGCATAGGGGCTCGATTCGTCGCGCGCGGCCTTCACGACCATGCCCCCGGTCGCCTTCGTCAGCGTCTCGGCGCCGGTGATGTCGGTGACCGTGATGTGGATGTTGTTGTAGCTCGCGAAGATGTGGGCGATGCCGACCTTCGTCATGGGCCGGCCTCCGGCGCGGGCGGCGGGCTCGGCTCGGGGGCGCCGCCGCGACGTTCGTGCTTCTCGCGCAGGGCGACCCGGACCGCGTGCCCGTCGTCGGCGTACGGGCTGCTCGGGCAGTAATCGAGACGGGCCTCGTCCGCGAACGGGAGGAGGTAGCCCGGTCGGGTGACGCGGTGGTCCCCCACCGAGAGGTGGCCGTGGACGATCCACTGGCGAGCGCTGACGGGGCTGGGCGCGAGGCCCTTCGAGAAGACGACCCACTCGAGCCGCCGTCGCAATAGGTCCTCGGTGGTCAGGGCGAGGACGTCGTCCAGCGTCGGCGTCCCGACGGACAGGACCCCGAGCCGGGTCAGGCGGCCCAACAGGGCGTCGGTCTCCCGACGGGCCTGCGGCGCCCCGGCCCGCAGGCGGGCCTGCAGCTCACGGGCCTGCCGGCGGAACCCCCGGAGGACCGACTGGGCCTTCCAGAGCTCGCGCTTGTTCTTCAGGCCGTACCGGTCGAGGAGCTTGCGCTCCTCCTCCATCCGCGTCGCCTCCCACGGGTGCTTCGGGGTGTCGTAGCGCCGCCGGAGGAACTTCGGGTCGCCCATCGTGAGACCGCCTACGCCTTCTTCTCCGCGGCCGGGGCCGCCGCGGGGGCCGCGGGGGCCGCGGCCGGCGCCGCTTCCTTCCCGGCTGCCGCGGCCGCTTCCTTCGCGGCCTTCTTCAGCACCCCGGCGGCCATGCCGGTGCGCCCGTTGGAGCGGGTCCGCTGGCCGCGGACCTTCTGCCCGCGCTCGTGGCGAACTCCGCGGTAGCTCCGGATCATCTTCATCTGATTGATGTCGTCCCGCCGCCGGGTATCGAGGTCCGCGCCCAGCAGGTGCGGCGACTCGCCGAGGAGCGGCTCGGTCGGATGGTTCACCATCCAGGGCGGGATCCTCGTCGGGAGCGTCTGGAGGAGCGTCTCGAGACCGTCGACGGTCGGCTCGGGGAGGTTGCCGATCATCTCGTGGGGATCGACGTGCGCGAGGCGGCACGTCGTCTCGGCGAGCCGCAACCCGACGCCGTGGACGCTCGTCAGCGCGAGCGCGGTCGACCGCGTCCCATCGAGGTCGGTGTTCACGAGCCGGACGATGTAACGGAAGTTCGGATTCGTGGGGACGACCTTCGCGGCCTTGCCGGTAGGAGCGGGGCGGCCCTTGCCCTTCCCCTCCTTGGCCTCCTTGCCTTCCTTCGCGTCCTTGCCCTTCGGGCCGCGCTCCTTCTTCGCCGCCTTCTCGGGCGCGGCGCCCGGGCCGGAGGGCTCGGCGGCGTCCGGCGCCGCCTCCTCCTTCGGCTCCTTCGTGTCCTTCGGCGTCCGACTCACCCC
The DNA here is from genome assembly GCA_035624925.1 of Thermoplasmata archaeon. Taxonomy (GTDB): domain Archaea; phylum Thermoplasmatota; class Thermoplasmata; order Lutacidiplasmatales; family UBA184; genus Lutacidiplasma. The sequence goes on along the minus strand of DASPQN010000083.1, from coordinate 2,671 downwards.
GTTCCGATGACCGTCCCCGGCTCCGCGGCGCGGCGGGGTCGCGTCGACCTCGGCGCACTCGGGGCTCGGGGGCGGCGCCCGAGCGACCTTCGGTTCTTAACCCCTTCGGCGAGAAGCCCGCCGGCGGCACCCTCGGCCGGCCCGGGGGTCGGGGCGGCGGCCTCGAGGACCCGGTACCCGGACCCCCGCGCGAGCACCCGGACCCCCGGGGCCCAGTGGGAGGCGAGCCAAGCCTGGTAGTACCGGATCCCCTGACCGCCCTTGCCGACCACGAGCAGGCGGCCGCCGGGCGCGAGGTACGCCGGCGCCGCGGCGAGCATGCCGAGGACGACCTCGCGGCCGGCGCGGAACGGCGGGTTCGTCGCCACGACGTCGAACGTCATGCCCGACACCGGCTCGAACAGGCGGCCGACCCTCACGGAGGCGTTGCGCGCGGCGTTGCGCGAGAGGTTCTCCTCCGCCAGACGGGCGGCCCGGCGGTTGACGTCGGTGAGGACGACCTCGCCCCGGGGCGCGCTCCGGGCGGCGGCGACCCCGACGGCGCCCCAACCGCAGCCCAGGTCGAGGACCCGGTCCGTCGGGCGGAGCCCCAGGTTCTCGATCAGGAGGGCGGTCCCCGGGTCGAGCCGGTGCGACGCGAAGACGCCCGTGTCGACGACGAACGACAGCAGTTCGCCCCGGTAGAGGAACCTCAGCTCCCGGCGATCCGGCCGAGCGTGGGGGTGCTCGGCGAAGTACTGCTCGGCCCCGACCGGCCCCTCGTCCGGCGTCACGACGATCGTCGGCGGAAGAACGACTCGCGCCGCCCCTCGGCGGAGGCGCCCGGCTCCCCGAGCGCTTGGCGGGCGAGCTCCCGCTCCTTCGCCGAGAGCGCCCGCGGGATCTCGACGTGCGCCGTGACGATGAGGTCGCCCCGGCTCGATCCTCGCAGCCGGGGGAAGCCGTGCCCGCGCAGGCGGAACTGCGTCTCCGGCTGCGTTCCCGCCGGGATCTGCAGGTCCGCCCGGCCGTCGATCGTCGGGACCGTCACCTTGCCTCCCAGGAGCGCCGTCGTGAGCGGGACGGTCGTCTCGGTGAAGCCGTCCTGCCCGTCGCGCCGGATCGGCGAGGTCGGGTCGAAGACGACCTGGACGTAGAGGTCGCCGGGACGAGCCCCGGGCCGGCCCGGACCTCCGTGGCCCGGGACCCGCAGGACCGCCCCGTCCTCGATCCCCGCCGGCACGTCGATCTCGATCTTCTCGACGACCGACGTGCTGCCGGCCCCGCGGCAGGTCGGGCATTTTTCGAGGATACGACGCCCGACGCCGCGACAGCGCGGGCACTCGCCGATCGTGATGAGCTGGGTGTACCCCCGGCTCTGGACACGGCGCACCTGGCCCTGGCCCCCGCACTCAGGGCACGTCTCGAGGGCGGTCCCGTTCTTCGCCCCGGTCCCCCGACAGTCCGGGCAGGTCCGCGCATGGGGGACCTCGACGGTCGGGTGGGCCCCGTGCACGGCCGCCGACAGCGGAAGGCGGAGCGCCATCTCGACGTCCGTGCCCCGACCGGACTCCCGGCGCGGGAGTCCGCCGAACGGCATCCCGAAGTTCGCGAACAGCTGCTGGAACAGCGGGGACGAGCCGAACAGGTCCTCGAGGTCGCCGGCGTGGGTGAAGTTCTGCCAGGTGAACCCCTGCGGCCCGAAGTCCGGCTCGACGCCGGAGAAGCCGAGCTGGTCGTACCGCCGGCGCTTCTCGGGATCGATCAGGACCTCGTACGCCTCCGAGAGCTCCTTGAACTTCTCCTCGGCGACCTTCGGGTTCTGTTTCGTGACGTCCGGGTGGTACTCGCGGGCGAGCTTGCGGTACGACGACTTCACCTCGTCCGTACTCGCGGTCCGAGGGACCCCGAGCACCTCGTAGTAGTCTCGCTTCGCCATCCAACGGGCGACGGCCCCGCCGTTCCCCCCTGAGCCTAGGTCGGCCGTTACTAACGCTTTCGGCGAGCCGGCCGGGCCGGGTCCTTCGTCCAGGCGAACCCCGCCCGGCTCCCCACCCCGGCGCGAGCGCGGTCGGCGGCCCGGCCGGCGCCGACCGCGAGCTCGAGGGTCCCGAAGCTCGAGCCGAGGGCGAGGAGACGACCTCGACCGCCCTGCTCGTAGCTGGTCACGAACGCGACCCGTCGGCGGACCCGCCCGAGACGCACGCCGACCGAGGACGTGCCCCGCGGGACCCACGAGGTCGGCACGTCGGTGACCAGGTTGCCGAACCGGTCGATATGGAGTACCGAGCCGTTCGCGCCCGTCGCGGTCCTCTTCGGGCCCGCTACCGGAAGGCGGCGCAGCCCGATCGGCGGACCCAGGGCGCCCGGGTCCGTACCGGTCGCGATCTGCGCCGCCGCCGGCGCGAACACGTCCCGGCCGTCGAACGTCGTCCCCACGCGGGGGGCGGCGTCGAGTCGCGTGGGATCGATCCGGAAGGCGGTCCCCCCTCCGAGCGCGTCGCACAACGGGCCGAGGACGCCGTTATCCGGCCCGACCAGCACCGAACCGTCCCGGCAGGCAACCACGATCGATGCGCGACGCCCGCCGACCCCAGGGTCCACGACCACGATGTGGACGGTCCCGGCGGGGAACCGTGCAGCCATCGCCCGGACGACGAACGCCGCCTCGCCGAGGGCGTGCGGGCGGAGG
>DASPQN010000082.1:0-2685 GCA_035624925.1 Thermoplasmata archaeon | reverse complement strand
GGCGCGGCCCAGGGGGGCATCAACGCCGCGATCAGCGCCAACGACTCCGTCGACGCCCACATCTTCGACACGGTCAAGGGGTCCGACTATCTCGGCGACCAGGACGCGATCGAGTACTTCTGCCGGGAGGCCGGCCCGACGGTCATCGAGATGGAGCATTTCGGGACCGTCTTCACCCGCGCCGAGGACGGCTCCCTCGCCCAGCGGCCGTTCGGCGGTGCGGGGTTCCCGCGGACGGTCTACGCGGCCGACCGTACCGGCCTCGCGCTGCTCCAGGGCCTCTGGGAGCGCCTCGGCAGCGAGCGGTTCACCCTCTACGAGGAATGGGAGCTCGCCCGGATCGTCGTGCGGGACGGCCGGGCCCAGGGGGTCGTCGCGATCGACCGCAGGACCGGCGAGATCCAGGGCGTGGCGGCGAAGGCGGTCGTCGTCGCGACCGGCGGGGCCGGCCGCATCTACGGCCGTACGACCAACGCGCACAGCTGCACCGGCGACGGGATGGCGGTCGCCTATCACGCCGGGGCGTTCCTGAAGGACATGGAGTTCGTCCAGTTCCACCCGACGGCGCTGCTCGAGGGCGGGATCCTCGTCACGGAAGGGGCCCGCGGAGAGGGCGGGATCCTGAAGAACGCCGCAGGGGAGCGGTTCATGACGCGCTACGCGCCGAAGGTGATGGACCTCGCCTCCCGGGACGTGGTCGCGCGCGCGATCACGACCGAGATCCTCGAGGGGCGCGGGTTCCAGGGGCCGTACGGTCCGTACGTCCACCTCGAGCTGATGCACCTGGGGAAGGAGAAGATCGAGAGCCGCCTGCAGGAGATCTGCGAGCTCTGCCGGTCGTTCGCCGGGATCGACCCGGTGCACGACCCGATCCCGATCGCCCCCGCCCAACACTACATGATGGGCGGGGTCGGGACGAACATCCAGGGGGAGACGAACGTCCCCGGGCTCTACGCGGCGGGGGAGGCGGCGTGCGTCTCGATCCACGGCGCCAACCGTCTCGGGGGGAACTCGCTGATGGAGACCCTCGTCTTCGGGAAGTCGGCCGGCGCGGCGGCCGCCGCGTACGCGGCGAAGGCCCCCGCGAGCGGCCTGGAGCCGACCGACCTCGAGCCGGTCGCCGTCACCGTCAAGACCTGGGTCGACCGGAAGGACGGGGAGGACCCGGCGGTGCTCCGCGGCGAGCTCCAGCGGACGATGGACCGGTACGTCAACATCTTCCGGAACCCGGCGGACCTCGAGGAGGGCCTCCGCCGGGTCCGGGCGGTCAAGGAGCGGTTCTCCCGGGTCCGGGTCGTCGACCCGTCGAGGGTGTTCAACCTCAATCTCTCGGACGCGATCGAGACCGGGCACATGATCGACCTCGCCGAGGTCATCATCGTCGGCGCCCAGGCGCGGACGGAGAGCCGGGGCGCCCACTTCCGCACGGACTACCCCAAGCGGGACGACGCGCGGTGGATGAAGCACACCCTGGCCCAGCAGACCCCCGGCGGCCCGGTGCTCTCGTACTCGCCGGTCGGCTACACGCGCTGGGAGCCCAAGGAGAGGGTCTACTGATGGCCGGCGACACCGTGTCGGTACCGTTCGACGTCTACCGCTATCAGCCGGGGAAGGACGCCGCGCCGCGGTTCCAGCGGTACACCCTCGACCTCGCCCCGCACACCCCGATCCTCACGGGCCTCTTGCGGATCCGCGACGAGCTCGACCCGACCCTCGGGCTCCGGTACTCGTGCCGGAGCGCGATCTGCGGTTCCTGCGCGATGCAGATCAACTCGAAGAGCCGGCTCGCCTGCGAGACGCAGGTCGGGCCGGAGGTGGCGCGACACGGCCGCATCGTCGTGGAACCGATGCGCAACCAGCCGGTGCTGCGGGACCTCGTCGTCGACCAGAGCCCGTTCTGGCAGGAGTACCGCAAGGTCGAGCCGTACCTCAAGGTCGACCCTCGGCGCCCGATGCCGCAGGGCTCGCCGAACCCGATGACGCCGGCCGAGGTCGACCGCTTCCACAACACCCCGCGCTGCATCTCCTGCGCCGCCTGCTACTCGGCGTGCCCGGCGGTCTCGGACGACCCGGCGTTCCCGGGCCCGATGGCCCTCGCCAAGCTCTACCGGTTCGCCGTCGACCCGCGCGACGCCGCCCACCAGGACCGGCTCGTCCGCATCCAGACCGAGGGGCTCTGGCTCTGCCTGCGATGCCACCTCTGCACCGAGGCGTGCCCGAAGGACGTCCGGCCGAGCGAACGGATCCGCGACCTGAAGGAGATGGCGATCGCGGTCCAGGGCGGGACGGAGCACGGCTCGAAGCACGTGGTCGGGTTCAAGCGGAACATCCGCGAGGGCGGCACGCTCAACGAGATGAAGCTCGTCCGGCAGACGTACGGCCTTTTCGGGATGCTCCCGCAGCTGCCCCACGGCCTGAAGATCTGGCGCAAGAAGCCCGAGGTCGCCCGGCGACCGCCGCCGATCGAGGGGCGCGACGAGCTCGAGAAGATCTACGAGGCGCTCGACCCGGAGGCGAAGCGATGAAGCTCGCCTACTACCCGGGGTGCGTCGCGAAGGAGTCGGGGAAGGAGCTCGACCTCGCGACCCGCTGGGTGTGCCGGACGCTCGGGATCGAGCTGGTCGACTTCCCGAAGTTCTCCTGCTGCGGGTCCGGGTTCATCGACGAGGCGAACGAGACGCTGAA